>JAYVNU010000215.1:0-4034 GCA_043758345.1 Lacisediminihabitans sp. | reverse complement strand
TCACACTGCTCGCCCACTCCGGAGTCGGGGTCGCCCCCTCCGCACTGAAGCAGCAGGCCGATGACGATGCCCGGCTGCTTCGCCAGCTGAGGCTCGGTGCGACGCCGGTGCCGCAGTCATCCGGAGCCTACAATCTCGAACCGGTCGAAGAGACTGCCCTCGGAACGACACTCGAATCGGTGAAACAACGGTTCGGGCGGATGGGCCTCGAGGTCAGTTGGCACGGCACCGGGCAGGTGCTCCTGCCGAGCGATGTGCTCGACGCCTTCCTGCTCGCCCTCGCCGAGTGTCTCGAGAATGTGCGGAGACACTCGGGTGTCACAGACGCCCACGTCACCATCACCGACGACGCGACGACGGTGCGCGCCATGGTGACGGATGCCGGGGTCGGGTTCGAGATCAAAGATATCGATGAGGCGCGACTCGGTTTCAAGGACTCCGTCGTCGGTCGCCTCCAGGAGGTCGGCGGCAACGCGCGGCTCTTCTCCTCACCCGGTGCGGGCACGACCGTGGTGCTCGAGGTACCGAAATGAGTGGCTGGTCAGCTCCGGAGGAGAACACTCTCGGCGTCATTCTGGGGCGCAAGAACCGTCGCGGGGTACCAACCGCGTCGACCGCTGGCCGTGCAATGCGCTCGGCGAGCGCCCGGGGAGCCAGCCTCGGCACCGGCTACCTCGGTGTCGGCGCGAGCGTGCTCGCCGCCATCCAGGGCATCTACGGCCTCGCGGTCTTCTTCGTGCATGCCGACAGCTATCCGAACCTCGCTCCGGCGGCGGCGGCCTGGTTGCTCTATGCCCTGACGCTCGCCGGCGTCGCCGTCGCGATTGCGACCAGGGGTGAGCGGATGCCGAATGCGATGTTCGTCGCCTTCCTCATCGCCCTCGCCGTCGTGACCGCGCTCGACCACATCGCGATCTGGCCGCTGCACGATGTCGGAAAATATGCGTCGGCGTCGGCGTCGGTCGGATTCGGGCTGCTCGTCGCGATCACCCTGCGGCGGGGGCTGGAGATCCTCATCGCGGCGATCCTCCTCGCGGTCGCCATGACCGCCGCGGTCGTCTTCGATACGAAGATCACCGCGCAGAATATCCCGGCGCAACTCATAATCGTCGTGCTCTGCATCGCCCCGGCGGTCTTCGGACTGTCGGTCGTTCGCCGTTTCCGTCGCATCATCCAGTTGGAACTCGACAGGGTGCTCGTGCAGAGCACGGTGTCAGCACCGCGCTTTGCCGTGGGAATGCTCGCCTCGGAAGAACTCGCCCGACTCGACCTCGCAGCGGAAGAACTGCTCGACTCGGTCGCGACCGGCAAGACGAAGCTGCCCCTCGCCCCGAAGGTCGCATCGACCGCGGCATCCCTTGCGACCGAACTGAGACTCCATCTCATCGAGGGACGACGCGAGACCTGGCTATATCACGCGATCACCGAGTCGGAACAGCTGGGCAAGTCGGTGACGCTCACCGATCGCGGGAGCCTTGCCGGACTTCTCGATCCGACGCAGCGAGACGGTCTGCTCGCGGCGGTCTGGCTGCTCGTGAGCGATAAGAGCACGAGTTCGTCGACCGCTCAGCTGACAATCGGGCCGGTCAATGCACCCCCGGACCAGATTTCGAAGACGATCACCGTGCCGGTGGTGCTCACGACGACCGGGGTGGCCCGCAATCGTGTCGACCCGGCCACCTGGGATGCCATCGGCAAGGTCGGCCGTTTCATCGATTCCACCCAGAACTCGAGCCTGCGTGTCGAAATCGACTGCGTCGTCTCGAACCCCGCAGACCAATAACATGCTGAGCACCCCGCTCTAGAGAATGGAATGACCACGTGTCCGAATCAGGCAACAGAATTAGGCTCGCCCTCGTCGACGACCACAAGATGCTTCTCGGTGCACTCACCGAGTGGATCCGCGGGGCAGCGACCGACATCGACATGGTCGCGGCCGTCTCGACCTGGCCTGCGCTGCTGAGTCATCCGGAGTTTCCCGTCGATGTCGTGCTGCTCGATGTCGATCTCAAAGACAACATCCCGATCTCGCTGAAGATCTCGACGCTGAAGACGACGGGGGTGAAGACCGTCCTCATGAGCACCTACTCCGAGCCGAACGTGGTTCGCGAGGCCCTCGGGGCCGGCGCTCTCGGCTACCTCGTCAAGAGCGAAGAGGCCGACATGATCGTCGAGGCCATTCGCTCGGCAGCCAAGGGCGAGTCGTTCATCTCGGCCGAGCTCGACCTGGCTCTCAACGCGAGCGACGTGGGCGGCGCTCCGAAGCTCAGCGCCCAAGAGCGTCGCGTGATGGCGCTGTACGGCGGAGGCGAGCCGGTGAAGGCCGTCGCATTCCAGCTCGGCATCTCTGAAGAGACGGCGAAGTCGTATCTCAAGCGCATTCGAGAGAAGTACCGCGTCGCCGGAATCGATGTCGGAACGAAGGTGGCACTGCGCAAGCGCGCCATCCAGGACGGCATCCTGATCTCGACCGACTCGCCGCAGGGCGCGTTCTAGCGCGGTCTGCGCCGGATCTACCCGCGCTGACTCTCACTCGGGCTCTTTCTCGACGCTGGATGGCTACTCGGCGTTGAGCGGCACGGGGCGCACACGGTGTTCGCCATCCAATGTTCCACCGCGCCTGTGCTGCAGCAGAACGCTAGTCGACGCCAGCGCGATGCCCGGCACCAGCAGCACGAGGCCGACCCAGACGGGCGAGAGATAGCCGAGCCCGGCGGCGATGGTGACGCCTCCGAGGTAGGCACCCATGCTGTTGCCGAGATTCAGAGCCGAGTGGTTGGCCGCCGCAGCGAGGGTCTGGCTGTCGCCGGCGACATCCATCAGCCTGGTCTGGATCGACGGGGAGATTCCGGATGCTGCGACCCCGAGCAGAAACAGGCAGACACCGAGCCCAACGATCGTCTGTGCCGTGAGCGCGAGGCCGAGCAGCGCGACGAAGAACAGCGCGAAGAAGACATAGATCGAGCGCACCACGTTGCAGTCTGCCGCTCGTCCGCCGACGAAATTGCCGAGCGTCATCCCGAGACCGATCACCACGAGGGCGATCGGCACGAAGGTCTGCTTCAGGCCGGTGACCTCCGTCACCATCGGTGAGACGTAGGTGTACACGCAGAAGAAACCGCCGAAGCCGACGGCGCCGGTGAGCAGCGTGAGCCAGACCTGAGCCCGACCAAAGGCCTTCAGCTCGCGCTTCATCGTCGCGCCCGCGTCGCCCGGTTGACTCGGCAGCAGGATGAGCAGCGCGACGAACGTGAGCGCGAAGATCCCCGCGACCGCGAGGTAGGAGATGCGCCAGTTCGTGGCCTGTCCGAGAAATGTGATCGCCGGCACACCCACCACGTTGGCGATGGTCAGCCCGGAGAGCACGAAGGCGACCCCCGCTCCCCGTTTTCCGGGGCCAAGCAGTGATGCCGCGACGAGCGAGGCGATGCCGAAGTAGGCGCCGTGAGGGAGCCCGGCGAGAAAGCGTGCCGCGAGAACGAGCCCGAAGGTGGGGAGCACCGCCGACAGCAGGGTGAAGAAGGTGAAGGCGGCCGCGAGCACGATAAGCAGTTTCTTGCGCGGGAATCGTGCGGCGAAGGCCGCAATCGTCGGCGCACCGACGACTACACCGAGTGCGTAGGCCGAGGCGAGCAGTCCGGCCTGGGCATTGGCATCGGCCGGCGACGCGGCATAGAGCGTCGGCAGAAGGTCGTGCGCGATGTTCGGAAGCAGCCCGAGCACGACGAACTCAGTCGACCCGATCCCGAATCCGCCGAGAGCGAGGGCGAGAAGCGCGAGCCGGGTGCGGGCGGGTGAGAGCAGTGGAATCAAGGATGCCTCTGCCGTCGTCACAGCGGGCAGGTGGTGCTGGCGTATGTCACAGGTGGCGAACCATTCTGATCTCGGGGATGTGGGCCAGCTCGCCATCGAGCGTCTTCCGGGTTCCGTCTGCGACGAACCCCTGTCTACTGTAGAACGCCCGCGCACGCGGGTTGTCCTCGAGCACCCAGAGGCTCGTCGGTGCGTCGCCGGCAACTGCTCGGAGAAGTGAT
>JAYVNU010000214.1:0-12293 GCA_043758345.1 Lacisediminihabitans sp. | reverse complement strand
AGCTCGCGAAGCACCTCCTGTGGAACGTGCTCGTGATCGAAGGTGATGACGTCGACCCCCTCCGCGAAACGCAGGACTTCTTCGACATTTCGGTAGTTTCCGACCGATGTTGTCGCTATTGAGGCAGATTCTCCTGCGTTTTCGGCGAGCACGCGGATGTCGATGCCGAGGCTGACCGCCGCCGGGATCATCATCCGCGCGAGTTGACCCCCACCAATGACACCGATTGTCGGCACAACGTCTCCTTAGTACTTCCCCGCACACAGGGTGCAGCAGTGGGGTGCGAATAGAATTCTGAGCGGTATCCTCCATCTTCGTCCATCCCCCGGGAGTTGCATGCGCACGCTGTTTGCCCAGCTCGTCCGTTTCGGACTCGTGGGGGGTGTGGGTTTCATCGTGGATGTCGGTGTCTTCAACCTGCTGCGCGCGACGGTCTTCGAGCCGTCGGTCGTCGACCACGGACCGATCTTCGCGAAGATTATCTCCACGACGCTCGCGATCATCGTCAACTGGGTCGGCAATCGACTCTGGACCTTTCGCGATCGACGACGTCCGCACATCCTCCGCGAGGGACTCGAGTTCGCGGTCGTGAGCATCGGCGGTCTGCTGATCGGTCTCGGCTGCCTCTTCGTCTCGCATTATCTGCTCGGGTTCACCTCGGTGCTCGCCGACAACATCTCGACGAATGCGATCGGCCTGGTTCTCGGAACGATCTTCCGTTTCTCGCTCTACCGGATCTGGGTATTCCGCGAGGAACTCGACCCGGCTGACGACGAGTCGGTCAGTGCCGGTTCGATCGGAGCCGACTCGACTAGCGCTGCCCCCACGCCGTAGTCTCGTCGGCGTTGCGTGGCTCGACATTTCGAGAGTCCCCAGCCGACGCATCCCGATCCCGTAGCGAACCATCGCGCGACTCCTCGGCCTGCCGACGCGCGGCGATCGGGTTCAGGCTCTTCTCCATCAGGTCGTGGAGCGCACTCTGCACGAGGTCGGCGCTCGGCACGTCACGCATCCTCACCGGCGAATCGAGCCCGGTATTGATGAGCACATCGCCGCTGCCGAACAGCGACTGCAGCCCGGCCTTTCGAACCGTGATGTCGTAGCCACGACTGTGCAGCAACTCTTGGCGTATGCGCACGAAGAACCCGCTGCGCAACACGATGCGGCGGGTGGTGATGACGTAGCGCTTTCCGAGCCACGACAGCAGCGGGAGAAGCCAGAGCAGCAGGATGATGAGGGCTCCGGCGGCGAGCAGGCCAGCGTTCTGCCAGCTCTGGCCGAAACTCCCGTAGAAGTAGCCGACGGCGCCGACAGTCGCGATGAAGACGAGCGATGGCCAGAACAGCGCTCGACCGTGCGGCCTCAGTCGGGCGACGATCCGCTCCGTCTCCTGCGCCTCGCTTGCCATTACCTATTCATACCCCATGCTGATAGCGCAGGTGCGTGACGTCACCGGCGGCGACCGCAACGACTTTTCCCTCGGTTTCGTCGTGCACCCGCAACCGTCCGCGGTCGTCGATTCCCGTCGCCGTGCCGAGAAGGTCGTCGCCGCCCGGGAGTTGCACCCGTACCCGTTGGCCGATCGTGCTGCAGTGTTCGACCATGAGGGCCGCGATGCCGCTCGCGACGGGATCGGCTCCAGCGCTGAGGAACCCGCTCACGAGCGAGCTGAGCTCGGTGAGGTAACGGGAGAGGGCGGCATCCACCAGTTGATCGTCTGGCACGATCGGATCGCAGAGACCGAGGGACGTGGATGTCGCGGTCGGAAGCAGCCCGTGCGGAATGAACAGGTTGAGCCCGGCACCCATCACGACCGCGTCACCCCCCGGCAGTACCTCGGCCAGCAGCCCGGAGACCTTCCGCCCGTCGACCTGCACGTCGTTCGGCCACTTCAGCGACACCGCGTGCGACGGGACGAGCGACGCCACCGCCCGGGTCATCGCGAGCCCGGCGATGAGCGGCAGCCAGCCGAAGTCGTCGATGGCGAGTGGCACCCCGGAGGCCAGCCTCGGCCTCAACAGCACGGAGACCGCGAGCGTCTGCCCGGGCGGTGCGACCCAGACGCGCCCGAGGCGACCGCGTCCGCCGGTCTGACTGGTGCTGACGAGCACGCTGAAATCGGGCAGGACATCGGCCGCTAACCGTGTGGTGAGTTCGGTATTCGTCGAGGCGCATTCATCGACGAATTCGAGGTGCCGGGCACCGGCCCTGCTGAGGGGAAGCTGCATGACCTAAGGCTAACGTTGTGGAGTTTCCACACCCGAGGGCCCGCAACGCGACCGGTAAAGTGATCGCGTGACCCCCGAAGACGCAGTGCCTCAGAACGACATGTACACGACCGCCGGCAAGCTGGCCGACCTGAAGGTGCGCTACCACGAGGCTGTGACGGCGAGCGGTGAGGCCGCCATCGACAAACAGCACTCGAAGGGCAAGAAGACCGCGCGCGAGCGCATCGAGCAGCTTCTCGACCACGGATCATTCGTCGAACTCGACGAGTTCGTGCGTCACCGCACCTACGCCTTCGGTATGGAGAAGAAGCGCCCCTACGGTGATGCCGTCGTCACCGGCACCGGCACCATCCACGGCCGCCAGGTCGCCGTCTACAGCCAGGATTTCACCATCTTCGGCGGATCGCTCGGCGAGGTCGCCGGCGAGAAGATCATCAAGGTCATGGACCTCGCCCTCAAGACGGGCGTGCCGATCATCGGGATGCTCGACTCCGGTGGCGCGCGCATCCAGGAGGGTGTCGTCGCCCTCGGGAAATACGGCGAGATCTTCCGCAGGAATACTGCAGCCTCGGGCGTCATCCCGCAGATCTCGATCATCATGGGCCCGGCAGCCGGCGGTGCCGTCTATTCCCCCGCTCTCACCGACTTCGTGATCATGGTCGACAAGACCAGCCAGATGTTCGTCACCGGGCCCGACGTGATCAAGACGGTCACCGGGGAAGACGTCGGCATGGAGGAACTCGGTGGGGCGCTCACCCACAACGCGGTCTCCGGGGTCGCCCACTGGCTCGCGTCAGACGAAGACGACGCGCTCGACTACGCCAGGTCGCTGATCAGCTTCCTTCCCGACAATAACCTCGCGGAACACCCGATCTACGAGAGCGACGTCGAACTCGAGATCACCGACGAAGACCGCAAGCTGAACACCCTTGTTCCGGATTCGCCGAATCAGCCCTACGACGTGAAGACGGTCATCGAACACACCGTCGACAACGCGGAGTTCCTCGAGGTTCAGCCGCTGTTCGCTCCCAACATCGTCATCGGCTTCGGTCGCGTCGAAGGCCGTGCGGTGGGGATCATCGCCAACCAGCCCTCCACGATGGCAGGAACGCTGAACATCGACGCCGGTGAGAAGGCGGCCCGCTTCGTTCGGTTCTGCGACGCCTTCTCCCTTCCGATCCTCACCCTGGTCGACACCCCCGGCTACCTGCCGGGCACCGACCAGGAGTGGACCGGAGTCATCCGCCGCGGCGCCAAACTGCTCTACGCCTACGCGGAGGCGACGGTGCCGCTCGTCACCGTCATCACCCGAAAGGCCTACGGCGGGGCCTACATCGTAATGGGCTCCAAGCAGCTCGGAGCCGACCTCAACTACGCCTGGCCGACCGCCGAGATCGCCGTCATGGGCGGACAGGGTGCCGTTCAGATCCTCTACCGAAGTGAGATCAAGGCCGCGGAGGCTGCGGGAGAGGATGTCGCCGCGGTGCGCACCCGTCTGGCCAACGAGTATACCTACAACGTGGCATCCCCGTTCCTCGCCGCGGAGCGCGGTGAACTCGACGGCATCATCGAGCCGGCGGCGACCCGCGTCGTCGTGATCAAGGCGCTGCGAGCGCTGCGCACCAAACGCGAATCGCAGCCGGCGAAAAAGCACGGGAATATCCCCCTGTGAGCGACCTGCCAGCGAACGAGGCTGCGGATGACGCATCCGCAGCCTTCACTGTGATCTCCGGTAGCCCCTCCCCCGACGAGCTCGCGGCGGTCACCGCGGTGATCCAGGGGCTCCTCGATGAGCAGGGCGAGAGCGACGCCCGTCGAGCGCACGCCGGCCCCTCGGGCTGGTCGAGAAGCCAGAAGCAACTGAGGCACACCCTCCGGCCCGGATTCGGAGCCTGGCGCGGCTTTTCTGCGTGATTACCCCCGAACTGGGTGTACGCGTGCGTCGCGGTAGAGCTTTAGCCTCGCATTTCGGCAGAGTCGTTGCGTGCGCTACGGATTCGGTGGTTTGACACCCCCGCAACGGGGCAAATGCTCTTGTAGCGGCGCTTTGTACCCCTATAACCGCAATCAGTAGACTGATATATTGCATCTTATTAGCGTCAATTCCCTATTGCGGGGACGAGGATGTACCCCAATGGTCCCCCAAAGTGATGACTACACGAACTAACGTCGTCATTGCAGTATTAATTCTGCTAGGTGTCGCTCATTGAGAGACATCTCCATTCATTAGCCGACTAGGGTAAGCGGGCTAATGAAGTGGGGGCGGGTTAGGGCGGTATTCGGGTTATCGCCCTGACCCGGGACTTGCGCAACGGGATCGGCTTCGGGGCCGATCCCGTTTTCCCGTTAACGACCGGATTGGTCAGTCAGCGGGGACCGTCCGCGGGATCTCCAGCCACAGGTCGACACGATCCTCGTCGTCGCCGTCGTCGCGATGGTTGCCGAGCGCGCTCGCGTGTCCGTCATCGAGGGAACTAAGCCCGACGACCGTCACCGCCGTATCCGAACCCTCCGGCACCGTGCGCACGATGAGCTTTCCCGTGGCCGTGTCTTTGATGGCGTCGGCAAGCCTGTTCAGTACACGGTCGAGATCGCCGTCCTCGAGGTCGTCGATGCCGCCCTCGTCGAGGAGGGTGACGACGGTGCCCTTTCGCCGGGCGCGCATGATCTGCTCGCGCACGCGATCGTTCAGCAATTTCCGACCGCGGATTTCGTCACGGATCGCGCCCTCGAGATACAGGCACTCGAGACGCTGGCTCTCCGTCAGCTCCCCCCGGGCCGAGACGATCTGGCGCAGCATCGGCAGCGCCATGCGGCTCGTCTGGCCGAGACGGAACTGGCGCTCGGACACATGGGCCTCCTGCGCCGCACGCCACTCGACAGCCTCACGTTCGGCGAGCGCGTACTGCCGCGCGTCCCGACCGGCCTTGGCGAGCGACAGCGCGAGTGCATACGCGATCGCGACCCAAACCGTGCTGCCGATCACGCCATAGGAGACCAACCCGCCGAACCCTGACCAGGCGACCGTCTGAACGATGAGGATGCCGATGCCGATGAAGGCGAAGGACTGGCGACGCCGGGTCGACGTGATGACCATCAGGGTGCCGATCGCGGCGGTGTGCCACGCCGCATAGCTGTCTTTGGGGACCACGTGCACGACGCTCGTCACCAACAGCGGGATCACGAGTGCCATCGCGACATTGAATGCCGCCATCCAAACCGGCATCCGTCGCGGTCCGAAGGGAAGAAGGCTGATGACGGTCGCGATCAGGTAGAGCACCATGGCCGCGACATAGGGGCCGATGCGCGTCGGCACGTCGACAGACACGAAGGCGAGCACGAGGTGGTAGGCCGAAAACACGGCGGCGAGGCCGATGATGAGGTACCGCGGAACGGAGATGATCACGAGGCGTCCTGCCTGCTCGCGGTGCTCTCATCCGCTGCCGGCTCCGACTCGGGCAGCGGCTCCGGTGACGCAGCACCGGGAGAGCGCGGCCATCGGATGCTGATGACGGTGCCCTCACCGGGGGCTGAGCGGATGTCGACCGAACCGCCGGCACTCGTCACCCTCTCGAGGATCGAGACCCTGAGGCCGAGGCGCTCCGTCGGAACAGCGTCGAAGGCGAAGCCGCGACCGGTGTCGCCGACATCCACCTGGATGCCGCCGGTCGGCGCATCGTGTGCCTCGACACCGCGCACGGCCAGCCAGCGCTCGACCCCCTCGCCGGCGTGCTGGAGGCTGTTGACCATGGCCTGCACGGCCGCCGAATAGACGGCCTCTGCGGACTGCACCGGGATCGAGCCCGTGTCGACATTGCGCGATCGAAGGGCGAACGGCGCCGACAGCGTCGCCGTTGCTCCCATGATGCGGTGGGCGAGCTGGTTGAGTCCGACCGTCGCGTCGTCATCGGGCGACGCGGCTGCGGCATTCTTGAGGTGCCCAATCGCATTGCGCGCCATCCGAGTCGCCAGCTCCTTCGACTCGGGTGTGAATGCCCGCGCGGCCGAGAGCAGCGTGGTGAGCACGCTGTCGTGCACGATCGCATCAACCTGCACGCGCTCGAGCTCCGTCGCGTGCTGGCGTACCGCGTGTGCGTAGCGATCGAGGGCGGTCGACTGGGCGCTGTCGACGGAGCCCGAGGCCTGACGGAGAAGGGTGATGATCAGCAGCACCGCCCCTCCCAGGATGATCGCATAGGCGACGTCGAGTGCGGCCGACTCCCAGTTCTTGCCTCCGCCGGACGGCAACATACGGATGACCCCGTAGGCGAGCGGGACCGCCAGGAGATAGATCGAGGCCGTGAGCGTCGAGAACGCGATCGCGGCGGTCGCCGTCGCGACGGTGACCAGGTACCAGAGCCACGGACGAGCGGGTGCGACCGCTAGAGGGTCGCTTGCGGCGAGTGGCCAGGCCACGATCTCGAGGAAGAAGACGATCGCGATATACATGTTCACGGGCCGCACGAATCGCCGCCCGATCGACGCGGCGACAGACGCGAGGAGACCGCCGTAGAGCAGCGCGGCGAAGATCCAGGCCCAGTCAGACCGCACCTGACCGATCTGGCCGAGGGTCGCAGCAACCGTCTGGGCGCCGAAGACCAGACCGAAGATCGCGACAGAGCGGGAGGCGACCGTTTCGATCTGCCGACGGCTGATCGGATTCCGCGGCTGTTTCGCCTGCCCGGCCGGAGCGAGCACAGCAGACATCGGCGGCGCGCCAGAGTCGGATGCCGACGGGCTAGCGGCCATCGCCGCCATCCGGGTCCATGCCCGGAAGGATGCCGTCCTCGACGGCGCGGCGAAGGAGATCCACCTTCGTCGGAGCCGGGCGACCGACCTCGACGTATTTCACCCGAATGCGGTCGAGGTATTCCCTCGCCGTCGAATACCCGATGCCCAGCTGCTGCGCGGCGAGCTTGAGGGGCAGCCCCGAGGCATAGAGGTGCAGGATTTCCCGCTCACGACGCCCGAGCTGGGCCTTGGAGAAGTCGCGGTCGGCGTCGATCGCCGTCGCCCATTCGAGATTGTTGAGCACCTCGCCCCGCGCGACGGTCTCCACCGCGGACATCACCGTCTTCGTCGCGGATGATTTCGGGATGACGCCCGCCGCTCCGGCGGCGAGGGCCTCACGAACGGAGGCGACACGGTCGGCGATCGAATGGATGAGCACCGCCGATCCGGTGGCCTGCACACGCTTGACATTGTCGGTCACCGTCGAGCCATCACCGAGGGAGAGATCGAGCACGACGACGTCATTCTCACGCCCGTCGAGAGTGTCGACGAACTCCTGGACCGACGCCGCCGCGAGCACGAAATCGAACCCGGCGTCGATGCAGGCCGCCTTCAGCCCGAGCCTGACCGACTCGTGGTCGTCGACCACCGACACCCTGACGCCCGTGCGTCGAATCGCGATCTCGGTTTCGTCAATCGTCGTTAGCGCCATGATCGACCCTGTCCCTCCCATGGCTACAACGGCCACGGCTTTTCGTAGCTCCATGATATCCGGAGCGCGGTCATCACACTGCGAGGCGACGCCGATCGGCTTCGTGAATCGTGGCGCAAGTTCGCCTCCCGTCAGTCGCGCAGAAGTGTCGCGACCGCCTCGACATGGTGGGTGTTCGGAAAGAGATCGAACGCCCGCAGGCCGGTCAGCGAGTAGCCCTGCCCAGCGAAAAGCGCGAGATCGCGGCTCAGAGCGACGGGGTCGCAGGCGACATAGACGACCTGCTGCGGCGAGAGCTCGGCGAGCTGGTCGACGACCTGCCGCCCTGCGCCCGACCGCGGCGGATCGAGCACGACGGTGCCGCTCTTCAATCGGTCACGCTCGGACGACCCGGAATCGCGGATGACGCCCCCCAGATATTTTTCCACCCGGCCGGTGACGGCGGCGGCACCGACCCACTCCGAGAGGTTCTCACCCGCGTGGTCGGTGGCCTGCGGGTCGCTCTCCACCGTCGTGATGCGCAGGTGGTTTCCGAAGCGATCACCCACCGCGGCGGCGAGAAGTCCGACGCCACCGTAGAGGTCGAGATTCGCGGCACGCGGGTCGAAGCGATCGGCATCGATCGCCTCCTGCACGGCACTCGTGAGCGTCTCGGCCGCGTGCCGGTGCACCTGCCAGAATCCTCGGGCGTCGAGCCGGAAGTCGCGGTCGCCGACCCGCTCGACGATGCGCTGCGAGGTGTGTTTGATCGCGCGATCGACGCTTCCCTGGAGCACGAAGGGATTGCCCGTCGAGGGCACGACGACATCGATGTGGTCGACACCTGCGAACCTCTCGGTCAACGGGGCGATCGCGGCCGCCTCGGCCGTCGCGAGCGGCAGCGATGTAACCGGCACCACGTGGTGGGAGCGGGCGGCATAGGGGCCTACCGTTCCCTCGGCCGACACGTGAAGGCGAACGCGGGTGCGCCATCCGGTGCCGTCTTCCGGCCCCTCGATGCCCTCGACCTCGACGGCTCGCTCGATGCCGGCCATGCGCCGAAGAGAATCGGCGAGCACCTGGCGCTTCAGCTCGCGCTGGTGGGCGCTCTCGATGTGGCCGAACTCCGCGCCGCCCGCGCGATCCTGGGGTGCGCGGTCGACGGATGCCTCCACCCAGATGTGCTCACGGCGGTGCGGTGACGGTGTGAGGACGCTCAGCGTCTCGGCGCGCCAGAACGACTTCTTCGAATCATCCGAGATGCGTGCGAGCACCGTCTCACCGGGGATCGCATCGCTGACGAAGACCACTCGGCCGTCGTGGCGGCCGACCGAGATACCGCCGTGGGCGATATTGGTAACCTCGATCTCGATCTGCCTGCCAGCCCATTCGCCCATCCCGCCAGCTAACCACAGGAGGCCACGGTGCCCCGTCTCTATCTCGCGTCGACCTCGCCCGCCAGGCTTGCGACGCTTCGCTCCGCCGGGATCGAACCCGTCGTCGTGCCGTCGATGGTCGACGAGGATGCGGCGGTCGCGGCATCCGGGCCGCTCACGCCGGTCGAACTGGTGCTGCTGCTCGCGCGGCTGAAGGCGTCCGCGGTCACCTCCCCACAGATCGACGGGCTCATCCTGGGCGGCGACTCGGCCTTCGAACTCGACAATGTCGTTTACGGCAAACCGCACCTTCCTGCGGTCGCGCGCGAGCGGTGGATGCTGCAGCGCGGCCGAACCGGACACCTCCACTCCGGCCACTGGCTGATCGACCATCGCGGCGGAACGAACAATGGCCAGGTCGGAGCCGTCTCGACCGCGGCCGTCACCTTTGCCGCCGACATCAGCGACGACGAGATCGACGCCTACATCGCGACCGGCGAACCGCTCGAAGTCGCCGGCGCGTTCACCATCGACAGTCTCGGCGCGCCGTTCATCACCGCCGTCGACGGTGACCCACACGCGGTCGTCGGGCTGTCGCTCTCGACACTCCGGTCGCTGATGCTGCACTTCAGTGTCGAGTGGCCGAGCCTCTGGACTGTGTAGGTCTCGTCGGTTCGTTCTGCCCTGCTTTGTAGATCGTGTCGCTTGTTCGTGCGATTATTTTGTCGCCGACCGCCAAAGCCACGCCCCCGCAACCCAATAAGCTGTTCAAACTATGCCCCGAATCACGAAAGTCCTGATCGCCAACCGTGGCGAAATCGCCGTTCGAGTCATCAGGGCAGCGAAAGACAGCGGCATCGCCTCGGTCGCCATCTATGCCGACCAGGACCGCGACGCCCGACACGTCAAGCTGGCGAACGAGGCTTACGCGCTCGACGGCACGACGAGCGCCGACACCTACCTGCGCATCGACAAGGTGCTTTCCATCGCCCGCCGCGCCGGAGCGGATGCCGTGCATCCCGGCTACGGATTCCTCGCCGAAAATGCAGAATTTGCTCGCGCCGTCATCGACGCCGGACTGATCTGGATCGGTCCTTCCCCCGAGGCCATCGACAAACTCGGCGACAAGGTGAGCGCGCGGCACATCGCCGAGAAGGTCGGAGCACCGCTCGCACCCGGCACGCTGAACCCCGTATCCGGAGCGGATGAAGTGCTCGACTTCGTCGACACCTACGGCCTGCCCGTCGCCATTAAGGCGGCGTTCGGGGGTGGCGGACGCGGGCTCAAAGTCGCCCGCACCCGCGAAGAGATCCCGGAACTGTTCGACTCCGCGACCCGTGAAGCGATCGCCGCCTTCGGTCGCGGCGAATGCTTCGTCGAGAAATACCTCGATCGACCGCGCCACGTCGAGACGCAGTGCCTCGCCGACGCCGCCGGCACCGTCGTCGTCGTCTCCACCCGCGACTGTTCACTGCAGCGACGGCACCAGAAACTCGTCGAGGAGGCGCCGGCACCCTTCCTCAGCGACGAACAGAACGCGTTGCTCTACACGTCGTCGAAGGCCATCCTCAAAGAGGTCGGCTATGTCGGCGCGGGCACCTGCGAGTTCCTCGTCGCGCAGGACGGCACTATCTCGTTCCTCGAGGTGAACACGAGACTGCAGGTCGAGCATCCGGTGTCCGAACAGGTGACCGGCATCGACCTCGTGCGCGAACAGTTCCGCATCGCAGAAGGGGGAACGCTCGACTACGGTGACCCCGTCGCCGAGGGGCACTCCTTCGAATTCCGGATCAACGGAGAGGATGCCGGCCGCGGCTTCCTCCCCTCCCCCGGCCCGGTGCATTCGCTGCGCTTCCCCGGCGGCCCCGGCGTTCGTGTCGACAGCGGGGTCACCACCGGCGACGTCATCAGCGGCGCGTTCGACTCACTGCTCGCGAAGCTCATCGTCACCGGATCGTCCCGCGAAGACGCGCTCGAGCGCTCCCGCCGCGCCCTCGACGAATTCGAGATCGCCGGCCTGCCGACCGTTCTCCCGTTCCATCGGAAGATCGTTCGCGACCCAGCATTCACGTCCTCGCCGTTCAGCATCTACACCCGCTGGATCGAGACCGAGTTCGTCAACGACATCGAGCCGTGGAGCGGATCCCTCGAGGATGTCGCTGCGGCGGCCCCCCGGCAGAGCATCATCGTCGAGGTCGACGGCAAGCGCATCGAGGTGACCCTTCCGGCGCGGCTCGCGGCGGCGACGACATCCGCGTCCCTGGGGGCTGCTCCGAAGCGTCGCGGAGGGGCGAGCGCCGTCGTCACCGCAACCGGCGACTCAGTGAAAGCACCGATGCAGGCGACCGTTGTGAAGCTCGCCGTCGCCGAGGGGGATGCCGTCGTCAAGGGCGACCTCGTGCTCGTGCTCGAGGCCATGAAGATGGAGCAGCCGATCGTCGCGCACAAAGACGGGGTCGTCTCGCGCCTCGCGGCCGCCGTCGGGGCGACGGTCGCCTCCGGCTTCGTGCTGCTGGACATCGTGGGCTGACCCGCGCCGCACCACCGCACCGCCGCACTATCGCGCCACCGCACTACCGCACTACGTTCTACTTTCATCATTCAGGATATCGTGTTGCTGGAGGGGCAGAAGTGGCATGCGAGGTCACGGCAGCCACTCTGATCGCTTGCGCACCACGAACTCCTGAATAGTGAAAGCAGCGGGGAAGACAACGGCCGGGTTGAGACTCGTCAGGCCTGCTCGGCGATCGTCGAGAGGATGATTCCGACGCACCATGCCCAATCGGTGGTGACCCTCAGATAGCTGAGGCGGATGACGGTGTACCCGCGTTTGACGAGCTCAGCGTCGCGCCAGCGATCCCTCTCGTACGCCTCCGGGTCATCGTGATAACGCTTGCCGTCGACTTCGATGATGATTTTCGTGCCGCGGATGCCGAAATCCACTCGGCCGACATCAGGGATCATCACCTGCTGTCGGTACGCGATTCCGAGACCGCGGAACCGCTGGCCGACGAGCGACTCTGTACCTGAATCGCAGCCGTAGCGACACTCTGCCGCGATGAGTCGCTCCGCTGCGGTCGCGTCAGAGAACACTTCGGCGATGTCGAGCGGGGTCAGCGCCGTGAGTCGAAGGGTGGTGTCGAGGCACGCGATCGCCGTTTCGCGATCCGACCACTCGACGACCTGGCGAAGGCACGTCGCGAGCGGGACGCGCCAGCATTCCGGGCCGAGCTCAGGGACCGCACCTCCGATCAGCCAATGGATGAC
>JAYVNU010000213.1:0-4053 GCA_043758345.1 Lacisediminihabitans sp. | reverse complement strand
TCTGGCTGATCGGCTTCCGTGTCATCCAGGCGGTCGGCGGTTCGATGCTCTTCGCCAACTCCACAGCGATCCTGACCGACGCGTTTCCGGCCGGACGTCGAGGATTCGCCCTCGGAATCAACCAGGTCGCCGCCATCGCGGGCACATTCCTCGGGCTCATCGTCGGCGGAATCCTGGCCGAGATCGACTGGCGCGCGGTGTTTCTCGTTAGCGTGCCGTTCGGTATCCTCGGCACGATCTGGTCGTACAAGTCGCTTCATGAGGTAGGAACCCGTGCCACCGGCAAGGTGGACGTGCCCGGAAACATCGTCTTCGCCGTCGGGCTCGTCGCGCTGCTCGCCGGTATCACCTACGGCATCCAGCCCTACGGAACCTCCTCGACCGGCTGGTCGAATCCCTGGGTTCTCACCGGCATCATCGGGGGGATCGCTCTGCTCGTCTTCTTCGTCTTCCTCGAGCTGCGGGTCAAGGATCCGATGTTCAACATGAGGCTCTTCCGCATCCGCGCCTTCGCGGCGGGCAACTTCGCCGGCCTCCTCGCCTCGATCGGACGCGGTGGGCTCCAGTTCATGCTGATCATCTGGCTGCAGGGGATCTGGCTGCCGCTTCACGGCTATTCCTACGAGAGCACGCCGCTCTGGGCAGGTATCTATCTTCTGCCGCTGACGATCGGGTTCCTCGTCTCCGGCCCGGTCTCCGGAACGCTCTCCGACCGCTTCGGAGCCCGCAGTTTCGCCACCGGTGGGCTCGTGCTCGTCGCCATCACCTTCATCGCGCTGCTTCTCATCCCGGTGAACTTCCCGTACTGGCTGTTCGCCCTGATCACCTTCCTGAACGGGATCGGATCGGGGATGTTCGCCGCCCCTAACCGCACGGCCATCATGAACAGTGTTCCGGCCAACCAGCGCGGAGCCGCATCGGGCATGACGGGCACCTTCCAGAATGCAGGCAACTCGCTCTCCATCGGCATCTTCTTCTCGCTGATGATCGCCGGGCTGTCGACGACACTTCCGACTGCGCTTCGTGCCGGGCTCACGACCCACGGTGTCTCGACCACGATCGCGAACCAGGTCGCGGCGACACCCCCGGTCGGAAGCCTCTTCGCCGCGTTCCTCGGCTACAACCCGATCGCGTCGATCCTCGGCCCGATCGGTGTGCTCAAGTCGCTGTCTCCGACGAATGCCGCCGCCCTCACCGGCAATACGTTCTTCCCGCAACTGATCTCGGCCCCCTTCCACTCCGGGCTCGTCATCGTCTTCATCGCCGCAGCCGTCATGTCGATCATCGGCGCGATCGCATCGGTGCTCATGGGCGGAAAGTACGTGCATCCCGAATCCACGGATGCGGCGCCGAAGCCGGTCGACGCCCCGGCCTCCGTCGACGCCATGAGCGACGTCTAGCAGGGATGGATGCACCGTGGATGACGCAACACAGCTCGCGGTCGCCGAACGGCTCTCGATCGTGGTCGGCCGGTTCAATCGCCGGATCAGAACCGCGACGGGCGGGCTGAGCCAGGGGCTCCTCTCGGCCCTCGCCACCGTCGCGCGGTGCGGACCGCTCCGGCTCGCCGACCTCGCGGCGATCGAGACGGTGTCCGCTCCGAGCATCACCCGGATCGTCGCCGATCTCGAGGCCCGCGGACTCGTCGCCCGCTCGGCCGACCCGCTTGACGGTCGTGCCGCGCTGATCGCGCTGACGATAGAGGGCGGTCGCGCAGTTACCGAAGCCAGAGCAGCGCGAACCGAGGCCACCTCCGAACTGCTCGACGTGCTCGGAGCTTCTGACCTGGCGTCCGTCGCCGCGGCGCTCCCGGCACTCGAATCGATGGTCGGCTCGCCGGGCGTGCCGCTGAAGTCGCGCGCTCAGACTCTCGCCCGCTGATCGGTACGTCGCCCTCGGCAGTTCCTTTGCGGCGGGCCGTCACCGTCACGCCTGGTCGCCAGAGCCCTGGACACGTGGCGCGGGTCTCTCGCTTTGCTCGGCGGCGCCGTTCCACCCGACGGCCGCGGGGATGCGGGCGGTCGCCGAGCTGGTCACTACGCGACTACGCGACGAGCCGGCCCAGCGCGACTCAGGACCCGTCGAGGCCGCCGAGCCGCAGCAGCACGGCCGTCAGGAGCGTGCCTTCGGCATCCGGAATGACATGGTGGTTGAGGTAGATCCCCTCGAGCCAGGGCAGCACCTCATCGGCCGGCATACCGATTTGGGTCCAGTCGACGCCCAGAAGGGCTTTCGACCGGGGAAGTTCGGTCCGGGGGTCGAGCCACGCCTCGGCGATGGGCCGGTCGGGGTCGGAATCATCCGGGCTCCAGAGCAGCGCGATCGGATGATTGTCGCCGTCGATATGGTCGTGGCTGATCGTGCCGGCGCCGAGCCACGGAAGTGTCATCAACTCACCTTCGACCTCGATTTCGAGGAGGTCGAGCTGCGTCGGCTCCTCGACCTCGCAGACATAGATGTCGTAGCCTTCGTCGTGCCAGGCGGCAGCCTGCGAAATGTCGTCGAGAAGATCTGGCATGAGCTCGTGGAAGTCCGCGGCGAGCAGCGTCGCCCACTCGAGAAGCTCCCGGGTCTCGATTTTCGACCAGGGGCTGCCCTGTCGATGATCTCCATCGCCGGTGTGGAAGTGATGTTCGATACCGGAGCCGGTGGATTCGAGGTGCAGCTGGCCGTCGTCGAACTCGACGTAGACGGCGCTCACGTGCTCATCCTCGTCCCAGTCCGCGAATAGCTCCGGCTCGCCGAAGCTGGCAGGGAGCGTCTTGCTCGCCGCGCGCTTGTTTCCGAGATTCAATACGGCACGCAGTCGCGTGTTAGGCAAGCGCAGGCTCAGGTCGGTCATGGTCTTCGTGTCCTCGAGATCGGTTCTCTACGAGGATAGGGCGATTCGCGAGTGCCTATTCTTCGCACAACCGACATCCACTCCGATCGATTCGCTGAGCGGGTGCACTCGATGATGCAGAACAGGCTGACGCGGTCGCCGTGACAGAGCGAGACGACGCGCGGTCGACCATGACGAGAGTCGGCAGCGCGTCGGAACGCAGGTCGACACGGACAGCGGCGTCGCGGACGGCAAGCCAAGACCTGAGGATGACAGCGGCTCGCACATCTCCGGCCCCCATCGACGATCACCGCCTCGATACCGAAGGGCTCGGCCCGGACGAGGTGCGCGGCCGAGCGAGAATCGGCCGGGACGATCCTCAAGCAACGGGTTCGAGCCGGACTCTTCTCAGCATCCTGCGCGGCAACCTGCTCACCCTGTTCGCTGCGGACGTCGGTGGATGTTCCCTCCTCCTCCTCGCACAAGGGCAATGGCAATGCCAATGGCAGGACGCGGTGTTCGGCCGTGCTGTGCTGTGCTGTGCTGGCCAGAGTGCACATTGTGTGCCTGGACAAGACCGGCACCCTCACCGAGGGTGCGATCATCTTCGATGCTGCACGCCCGGCCGCAACCGACACGGGCTCCGGATGGCGCGAGGTTCTCGGGTGGTTCGGTGTTGATGCGAATGCGAATGCGAATGCGACGGCGAGATGGCTTCGCATCAAGTTTCCGGCGGAAGCGGGCGAGCGGGCACTGACGACCGTACCGTTCTCATCTGCTCGAAAATGGGGTGCTGTGAGCTTCGCCGTTTCCACCCTCAGGGGATCGTGGGTGCTCGCCGCGCTCAGCACACCCCACGACCGGGCGCGCGTGCTGCCGGTCGCGTCCATGTACGTCGGTCTGGTCGGGTGCCTCGTTGTGCCGTTCCTCCAAAATTTCTTCAGCCTGGAGCTACCGCCCATCGATCTGTGGGCCGTCGCCGTCGGCGCGGCAATCCCGGGACGTATGGGTGTCGAGATCGTGTACCGAATCCGCAATCGCCGCGACCGTGAGACGACCGGGGCGTGACGCAGACCCGCTGAGGTCGCGCAACCCCTCTGAAGCCGGCTCTGCGCGGTCGATGATCTCTCCGGTGCGTGTGCCGGGGGCGAGCTCGCCGTAGAGATAACCGCGCTCGTCGCTCAGCCGCGCTTCGATCAACGCCTCGCTGACGGCGGAGGGCGCACACCGCA
>JAYVNU010000212.1:0-12341 GCA_043758345.1 Lacisediminihabitans sp. | reverse complement strand
CCGGTTCGGGGCCGAGTTGTAGCCCGGTCGGGCGTCCCGCCGAGAGCAGCAGTTCTTCGATCCACTCGCGGTTCACCGACGACTGGCGCGATCCGTTGAAGTAGAAGTGCACCGGAAGCCCGTTGTCGATCCAGATCGAGTGGCGTCCGCTTCCCCGATCCATCGGCTGGGTCCAGGTGAGGAAGAAGTTCTCGCGCCGCCGCAGTTTCGTGCTGATGACGATCTGGAGGTGGGAGAGCACACGGTCGTCGAAGTCGAAAGTCTCGCCGCCGTAGTAGAGCGCGCCCACAGGTATCCCTTAGCTGCCAGGGTCGCGCTGGTGCGAGCCCTGTTGCGAGGATACAGCCTGCGCGGATACGCTCTCGCTGCGAGGGCGGGGCACGAATCGGCAGGGTAACGTGGCGTAGGCACTCCAACGGTGCCGTCGACACGCGTGGCAGTGATACCCGACGAAGTGACAAACGATACCGGCGGGGTGTCGGAAAGATGAGCTGAGAATGATCGTCAACCGACTCACAGTCGATGGCAAAGACTATTTCCTTCCGGAACCGGTCACCGAGTTGAAGGCCGCGATACTCGCTGCCATCCGCGCGGGCGGCGACTACGTCAACATCCCGCCGCTGCGTTCCGGTCCGGGACTCGACATCCTCTTTTCGCCGGGCATGCCGGTCGTCTGGACCCAGATCGATGTCGGAACCGAGACCGAGCACCGGGATGACGACGTCGAGATCCGCAATGCGCAGGCGGAGATAGACCTCGGGCTCTAGACGCTCTCCTCGAGAGGCACCGTGGTGCCCTGGCGTTCGAGAAGCATCTCGATCTCGGCGCGGGGCCCGGGCTTCGCGAGGTAGAAACCCTGCGCACGATCGCAGCCGAGTCGGCGCACCCGCTCGAGGTGCTCGGCGGTCTCCACTCCTTCGGCGACGACACCCACCCGGCGAACATGGGCGAGCGCGACGATGACCTCCATCGTGCGAAGGGATTCCTCGTCGTCACTCTGAACGAGACTTCGATCGAGCTTAACCTCGGTCGCTGGAAGCGCAAGCAGCTGGTCGATAGACGAATATCCGGTGCCGAAGTCATCGATGGAGACGCCGACGCCAAGACCGCGCAATACGGTGAGTCGGGCGACGGCCTCATGCGCGTCGTTGATGGCCTGGGATTCGGTGATCTCCACCGTGAGGCCGCTCGGATCAAGGTGCAGGCGGTCGACATTCTCGACGATGCGCACGAGAAAACGCGAGGCCGGCAGTTCGGCGGCAGAGACGTTCACCGCCACCTGGATGTTCCAGCCCCGCGACTGCCAGTCCGCCGCGCATTCGCAGCCGAGGTCGATCATCATGGCGCCGATCTCGTCGATCAGTCCGCTCTCCTCCGCGAGGGGAATGAACTTGTCGGGTCCGATGAGGCCGCGAGAGGGATGTGTCCACCGGCTCAGCAGCTCGACGGCAACGATCCGGCCGGTCTTCACGTTGATCTGTGGCTGGAAGTACGCCCCGATCTCGTGTCGTTCGATCGCACCGGAGAGCTCACCCATCAAATTCACGGATGCCGCTCCTCTGCCCTGTCATCGAGGGTCACAATCATGCCCACGCCCTCAGCGTGCAAGATCCCGAATGCGTTGTCAAAGCACCTGTAATTTTGCGAAATACGGAGTAGTCGCAGCCGTACGTTGCCCGGGTGGAGCCCCTCCGCTAACATCCAGGTGGCCGCAGTGAACGGGCCGTTATCTCCAACGTCGTCGCGTTTACCCCTACAGGCGCTGCAGTGCACTCGAGTCCGATCGTCTCAAGCGAGATCAGCGCGGTGTCGAATCCGGCCATTTCGATGTCGCGCTGCACATCGCGGAACAGATTCGCTCTGCCGCGCAGCAACCGGGCGAGGGCGTTCCCGCGGGGGCCCGGTGGGCGCGAGTATCGGGGTCGCATTGAGTTCACCCGGCTCGCACGATTCGATCACCCCCGGGGAGCTCTTCCGACTGGCCGACACGGCGATGTACGAGGCGAAGACCGGCGGCGGAAATCAGATTCTCGCCGTGTCGGGCTAGGGCCGTCTGATCAAGGGAATTCGATCGTCGGCAAGTGACGATCGTCACATGCACGGAACTAACGTGATTTCACGTCTTGCATTGGCTGTGACCGAACCGTTGCTCCGTTGGGTTCAGCGTCAGTCCGGGCCGTGGTTTGATCATTGCGAAAAACAAAGAAAGTTTGGTCATAGCCCTTCTTCTCCTCGTACTTCAACTCGTACTTCCGCTCGCCCTACTGCTAGCCGCCGTAATATCGCAGCTCGGCGGGAGCGGACGCCTCTCGCGGAACGGAATAGTTGGCGTGCGCATACCTTCTACGATGTCTAGCGATGGCGCGGGGCGCGCGGGGCATCACGCTGCAGCATTGCCCGTCTGGGTTGGATTCGTCATCATTTCAGTTGCCGCGATTTTTACGCTGCTCTTGTTCGGTTCATCGGGAAAAACAGTTTTCGGGGTCATCGCAGTCGCGGCAATTTTTGTAGTGTCTTTGGTCTGGCTTGTTGTTGCAGCGAGTCGAACCGCTCGAGCAGTCGAAATTCGTTGACCACAAGCTTCGGGAACCTCTCGAGCACACTGATCACGTGATTTTGGTCGTGGTCGAGTGGCTTATTCGGGCGTGAAGCTATTTCTGATCAGGTGTGGGCTCATCACAGGGGGCACCATCAAATTGCAGGAATCTGTTCCCGGAGCTACGGACCGGGGCCATCCCCGCGAGATTTTCTCTCGCTTGCGAGTCTTCCGCAGAGCGCTCCGCACGAACACCGCGGTCTGCGTTGCGCTGCGCTGCGGTCGGACGATCGGTCGGGTCGCGCGCCGTCATCCGCTCGATGAGAAGGCGAGCGTCTGCGTGAAGCACTCGAGAAGCACGAGGCCGAGCGAGTAGACGTCCGACGCGGCTGTCAGGTGTTCGTTGCGGGCCTGCACCGGGCTGAGGTGGTCTGCCGTGACCGTGACCGTGACCGCCTCGTCGACGGCGACTCCGGATGCCGCATCGATCGCGTTTCCGAAGTCGGTGAGCCGGGCTCGCGGCCGTGACGAGGTCGTTCCGTAGTCGACGAACATGACGTTCGACGGGTGATGTCCCGATGGATGACCCCCTGCGCAGGCGCGTACTCGAGCGCCTCGGCCACCTCGAAACCTATCTCCCCGATCTCCTGCGAAGACATCGGCTGGCCGGCGAGCGTCTCTCGGACGGTTCGTCCGCGCAGCAGTTCCATGACGAGGAACGGGCGCTGGTAGTGCGGAGATGGCGCCGATGATGATCGGCATCCACCCCCGAGACGACACCGTGATGGCTCAGGCTGGCGAGAACCCGCAGCTCGTCCCGGAAACGGTCGACGCTCAGCTGCCCGCCGGCCTTGAATATCTTGATGGCGACATCCCGATCGAGGAAGAAGTCGTGCCCTCGGTAGACGAGTGAGGAGCCGCCCTTCGCGAGCAGCTGCGTCGGCTGGTAACGCTCCCGGAGCAGTGGCGCGACGAATTCCTGCTCGGTGCGCGGGTGTGGTTCCTACAGGAGAGTCCACGAAGCTCGGCGAGCGCGGTGAACGCCGAGTGCGGGACCGGCCAGACGTAGCCTTATGGGATGGCGAGAACAATTGCATCCGATACCCGCGTCGACCGTGAGGGCATGCTCGACTTCGTGCGACCGCGGCATCACCTACTCATCGCCACGACGCGGCGGGACGGACGACCGCAGATCTCGCCGGTGAGTGGAGGAGTGGATGCCGAGGGCCGCATCGTGATCTCCAGTTACCCCGGTCGCGCGAAGACTCGCAATGCCGAGCGCAGCCCGCTCACCTCGGTCGTGGTGCTATCGGACGAGTGGGATGGTGCCTGGATCCAGGTGGATGGCGATGCCGAGGTACTGGAGATGCCGGAGGCCGCAGACGCTTTCGTTGACTACTACCGCAGCATCTCCGGCGAGCATCCCGACTGGGACGAGTACCGCGCGGCGATGCTGCTGCAGAACAAGGCGCTGATCCGCGTCACCCCGTCGCGCTGGGGTCCGATCTCGTTGGGTGGCTTCCCGGCGGATGTCGCTGCCCGGCTCGACGCGCACTGAACGCTCGACGCGCACTGAACGCTCGCCGCAATACGCACTGCAGCGCTCGCCGCAACACACACTGAACGCTCCCCTGCAATCCACACTGCACCACACACGGCAACGCACGCCGCAACATTCACCGCCACTCATCCGGTCAACCCTCTGGCGTAATCCGGGAATGGTCGTACTGTGCCGACGTGACAGCAGCATCAACCGTCAGGAGACAGCATGTCAAACAGCCCAGACCTCGACAAGATCGTCGGAGACGCCACGAAGAGGGCACAGCGCACCGTGAAGAAAGCCGAGGGGTTCGACCCGATCGCCAGGGCCAGCGAGCTCGGAATCCGCAGTTCGCACGCCTATATCGCGGGATTCGCCTCGGTGATCATCGCCCTCGCCGCCTGGCTCGGATCCCGCGCGAAGCCGGGTGACGACAAGGCGCAGTCCGACCGCTGGGGTATTTTCATCGGTCACTGGGCGCCGACGTTCTTCGCGATCGGGCTCGCGCTCAAGAAAGAAGAGTGACCGACAGCTCGAATCGCCCTCCGCGTAGGGCGGCAGCCACGGCATCCCACCAGTCTTCGGATCCGAGTTTTTTGTCTTCGGCAATCCTCAGGCCAGCGGAGTGTATGTCGCCCCGCGCGTTCCACGTCGCGTCGACGAGCCGCGGGCCCCGGCCCGACAGCAGGTCGTCGACGGGCAGAATCGCGCTCTGCCCGAAGTTGCCGAGCGCGCCGGTCAACTTGATTGTCGTGTAGTCGTCCACCGGGATCCCGATGGTCGGAACGCCGCCGGCCACCGCGAAGACGGCCGGGTGGTAGCGGCTCGTCACGATGAGCGCCGCGCCGCGCGCGAGCAGTGCGGCGTCGATCGCCGTCGTCGGCGTGACGGTGCGCACCCGTGATGATGTCATCGCCGCCGCAACCTCGTCGTGCAGCACCGAATCTCCGCGGGACACCCCCGGATGGATCGAACCGAAATGTGCGAGGAACACGATCTCGAGTGCGGTCATGGCAACGATCCCGTCGAGTAACTCCGCCATCCGCTCAACGAAGGCATCGCGCGGGGCACCCCCGAGGTGCATCGACAGGCTGACGACACAGGTCGCGGGGTCGTCAGCCTGGGAATTGCCCGACCCTAGGAAGCTCGCGTCGTCGACGGTGTGTGTGAGCAGGGCCGCCGGCACGCCGAGCTTGGTCACCAGCGCGAGCGACGCACCCTCGCGAAGCCCGACGAGGCGCGCCGAGGAGAGGAGCGTGGTGACGAGGGGCGAATCCGCCGCGGTGAGTTCCGGGCCGATCGTCTGCCCGGTGATCACGAGCGGCTTTTCGAACAGCGCAGCCAGCTCACCGATGGCGGCGCGCTCGAAGATGTGCAGCGGCCAGTTCGAAGCGATGTTGCCGCCGCCCGCGATCGCGACGGCATCACTCGAACGGATTGCGTCGATCGCGCCCCAGGCCGTGTCATCCGCGCCGAGGGCTGCGAGATCGCCGTCGGCCGCGCGGAGCACGCGGGCCTTTCGATCGATCATCCTGGCGCGGACATCCGCTCCCGCGAAGGCGAATCCGATCCGGTCGACGGCCGAGATGCCGTATCGCGCGGCAGTCTCGGACGGGTTCGACGAGATGCCGACGATGTCGTCGATGCCGCGACGTCGGAGCATGGTGACGAGCTGCTCGAACATCGCCTCATCGCCGAGGTGGACCATGTCGTCTACCAGCCCGACGTCGCCGATTGCTACGATGCGCATCGTTACGTTTCGTTTGCTTGTCAAGGGGGCGGTACTCTCGTCAGATTCCGGGCGGCGGATGGATACTATCGGAAGAAGGCTGTGCTGCGAATGACTCTGTGTTGCGGCCGGCGTGTACTGCGAAAGGCGTCACGCTGACGAAGCCGCCGTGGCGTCGAACGTGACCGGAAAGGGCATCAACTATGGGCATCCAGACATCACTTGATGCGGTGCGAAGGGCTGATCGCCTCGTCGACTCACTGCGTCTCGCCGAGGATCTCGCCTTCGAGGCCAACCGCGAGGGTGGCCTTCGCACCATCCGCGTTCTCACGTCGGCGATTAACGGCGACGACCAGTTCGTCGCGATCGCCGCGACCCACGCCCTCGCCCAGGTCTTCGACGAGCAGGCCGACATCGCGCTGTCCCAGTTGTTGTCGAGCGAGCGCGGATTTCTGCGCGAGCACGCCGCGTGGGGACTGAGCCAGCGCCTCCCGAGGTTCGACAGCATCGTGAGGCTCATCGGCATGGTCGCCGCCGGCGGATTCGGTGGGATGCTCGCGCAACGCACCCTCGAGCAGTGGGCATCGCCGACCCCCGACCTGATCGCCGTCGCTCTCGAGGGCGCTCTTCTCGGCATCCGCGACCCAGGCGCGCGCTACCGACTGGTCGAGACCCTCGGGCTCGTTCGCAACCCGATCGCGACCCGCCCGCTGATCCGACTGGCGATGGATGTCCGTGAGCCCGAGACCGTGCGTGTTGCGGCCGTCTCCGCCCTCGGTCAGCGCACCGGCAATTCCGAGATCGTCGCGATTCTGTCCGAGCTGGCCGCGAGCAACGGCTATCTCTCCGACGTCGCCCACCTGTCGCTCGTCGACCTCGCCGCCGAGCCGCTCGTTCGGAGCGGCGCGAGCGACCAGTTGACGATCGCCCAGCTCTTCCTCCACGCCGACATCGATGCGGATCTCAGCCAGGCCGGCAGCGGCGACAACGGCGGCATCGCGACACTCCTGGTGAGACTCGGCGATGCCCTCGTCGACGGGCGGGCGGACAGCGAAACCGATGGCCGGGTCAAGCGCGTCGTTACCATGTCCCGCGGTACGGCGCAGCGCGCGCTCGCAAGCGTGTTCGACATCGGTGCGTCCGACTCGGGTCACGTCTACGGCAGCATCCCGTTGCTCAGCGACCCGGTGCAGTCCGCCAATGCGTGGCCGCTGCGCGTCGCGGCGCGGCGCGGCATCCGCCGGGTGCTCCGCGCGGCCGGCACCGTCGACCTCCTCCACCTCAGGATGGCGGATGTCGGCAGCCTCGCCGCTGCGGACGTCGCGCGCGAACTCGACATCCCGGTGGTCTTCACCGTCGCCCCCGACCCGCACGCCGTCATCAATTCGATGGACCTCGCCGGGCGCCTGACGCGGTGGAACTTCGGCGATGTCGACGCGACCGAGCACTTCTGGTTCCGAACCCGACTGGTGCAGCAGCTCGCCGCGAACGCCGCCCACACGGTGCTCTTCCCGCGTCCGGAGCTCGGCCGGGACATGAAGGAACTGGTCGGGATCGACATCACAGCGCATCCGGAACGTCACACCATCGTGCCGGAGGGCATCGACCTGAACGTCGTCGACCGCGCGGTTGCGGAGGCGGCCGATCACGCTGCCGGACAGCCGGCCACCGCGCCGCTCGCCGAACTTCGCGGGCTTCTCGAACAGCTGCCCGAAGCACGTCGTGCGCTCCCGCTGCTGGTCAGCGTCGGGCGCTTCCACCGGGTGAAAGGCATGGCGACGATCGTAGAGGCGTGGGCGAGCGGGGCGCTGAAGGAGCGCGCGAACCTGCTGCTCATCGGCGGCGACCTCGCGCATCCGTCCGCCGACGAGCAAGAACAAGTCGACCTCATGAACGGGCTCGTGCCGGAGTTGTCTCGCGCCACCGAAGGACTGCTGCTGTCCGGGCACCGTCGCAACGACACTGTCGCCCGCTGGGTCGCCGCCGCCCGGTTCGGGGTTCCGGGACTCGCGGCCCCGCGCGGTGTCTACGTCTGCGGCAGCCTCAAGGAGGAGTTCGGCATCGCGCTGCTCGAGGCGATGGCCACCGGCCTGCTCGTCGTCGCCCCGAACGGCGGAGGCCCGGCGACCTACGTCGAACAGGGGGTCACCGGCATCCTCACAACCACCTGGGACACCGTCATGCTCGAGAACGCGACGATCGCAGCCCTCGACCTCGTTGGGTCTGAGACGAGCGACGATCGCGCGGCCGGTTCGCGCGAGACCGTCGAACGGAGTTTCACCATCCAGGCGATGGCGCGTTCGCTGTCGTCGCTCTACGGGGTGGTGCACCGGGACGAGAGCGAACTGCAGGACGGCCTCGTCCCTGCACTGTGACCCGCCGGGCTGAGACACTCGCTCCGTGACCCTCCTCATCATCAGCCCCGACTACGCGTCCCATCTTTTCCCGCTCGCGACCCTCGGAACGGCCTGGCGCGACGCCGGGCACCGGGTCGTCGTCGCGACCGGGCCGGCGACCGCGGGCATCGTCGAGTCGTTCGGATTCGAGCGCGTCGAACTCCAGCTCGGCCGGGGGTCGAACGCGGGCGTGATCCGGGCGGAGCAGCAGCCCACCGGCGAGGACGACTCCCTCCGTGGCTTCTTCGCCGCCACCCGACTCGGGATGGTCGAGACGCTCGAGTACCAGGCGAAGGAACGGCTGATCGACCTCATGTGGGAGCCGGTGCGCACCGCCAGGGAGGTGCAGCGGATCGTCGCGGAGGTGGGGCCCGACCAGGTCATCGTCGATCACCTGGCCTTCAGCGCGCGGCTGGCCCTCGTCGCCGGGCACACGAGGCACGCTGATGTCGTGCTCGGGCATCCATCCGCCCTTCCGCTCGGTTCGCTCACCGACCCGTTCGAGGTTTACGGGTATCCGCCGGAGTGGCCGGCGGCGTTCGCTCCGGATGCCGCATCCCTCGCCGAGCTGCGTGACCTGTGCGAGCGGGTCAGCGCCCGTTTCACCGCCGACTGGAATTCGGCACTCAGCGAGCTCGACCCGTCGGCACTGACGTCTGACGATGCCTTCGCGGAGCACGGCGACCTGCTGATGCTGAACTATCCGGCGGAACTGTCGGCGCCCTCGCGAACAGCGATTCTGCCGCCCCACGTCTTCCTCGGGTCCGCCGTTCGGGACGAACCGGCCGACGAAGTCGTCGATCGCTGGCTCGCCGACTCCAGCGAGCCCTTCGTCTACGTGAGCTTCGGCAGCTTCCTGTCCGTTCGCTCGGATGTGCTCGGCCGCGTCGCCGCGGCGCTCACCGCCCTCGGGATGCGGGCGGCCATCGCGCTCGGATCAGCCGATCGAGCGGACCTCGACGACATCCCGAGCGACTGGCTGGTGCGCGAATTCCTGCCGCAGGTGACACTGCTGAAGTCGGCGGTCGCGGCCGTCACCCATGGCGGCAACAACAGTGTCACGGAGGCGATGACCTTCGGTGTCCCGCTCATCGTCCTCCCGTTCTCCACCGACCAGTTCGCCGGTGCGGCCGCCATCGAACGCTCGGGATTTGGCGTCGCCCTCGCGCCGAATAGGGCAACGGTCGACGAGCTGCGCGAGGTGATCACCCGGGTGGTCCTGCTGCCCCGGCGGGGCGAACTCGCAGCCCTCGGGGAATCGTTGCGGGCACAGCCGGGCCGCGACCGCGCTTTTGCGGCGCTGACCACACCCGTCTCCGAAATTTAGGACGGCGGGCGCCAGAATCGTGGGCGGCGACTCAGGGAACGTCGTCGACCGGCACCGGATCGGCCGACGCTGAGACGTCGATCGGGGCTGTGAGCAGGAAGCGACGCATCCGCTCCGGAGTCTCCGCCGCATCCCGGTACCCCTGCATCAGGGTCGCATTCGCGTCGTATTGCGGCCCCTCGCGCACCTGCGCCTCGTGATGCAGCGCGTACACGCGCCCGGGGGTTCGCCGCGGGGCCTCGCCGAGCAGCGTCTCGTGCGCGACGTACCAGGCCGCATCCTCGAATCCCCAGCCGCGGAAGCGCTCGTCCTGACCGCCGTGGCTCCACCAGGTCGCCGGTGTCGTGACGTAGATTCCCGAGCATGCTCCGCGGACCAGTTCGAAGTCGCAAACGTCGAGGTCGAAGCCCTCCGCATACTGTGCAGTTCCGCGCGCGCCGAGCCAGCGGTACTCCTCGTAGGGGAGATGCACGAGACCGGACTGGGCTGCCGCAGCGATCGCCGCGAGCAGCGGCTCGAGCTGCGGGAGCGTGTCGGCATCGTTGATCACGACAACCTCGTCGCGGTCCCCGATCGATGAGATGCCGTCATTGCGACAGCGCGCGAGGGTGAAGATCTCGTCGGCGGAATCGACCGTGCGAATGTCCACCCTCGGCAGGTTCTCGCGATACCAGAGCATCACGGCAGCGAAGGCCGCGAGCCGCGAGGGCTGCGGCCGCCAGGGGATAAGCACGGTAACCATTCGAGTAATGCTACGAGCAATCGGCGGTGCGTTCGACGCGCCGATCTGCGCGAATCGTTGACGTGTGGCGGCGTAACCGCCATTCTTAGTCACACGACTGGGACGGATGACCCAGTCGGCGACGATCGGCCGGAGAATCTGCCGGTCGACGAGCCCGCCGGCACCGACAGAGAGGCGAACCGGATGACGCGACTGCCAGCCGACCAGCGACGGGCCGCGCTCGTGCAGGCCGCCCTCGTCGTCATCGCCCGCGATGGCGTGCACGGTGCGACCACCCGCGCGATCGTGGCTGAGGCACATATGTCGCTGGCCAGCTTCCACTACGCCTATCGCTCGCGGGACGAGTTGATCCGCGAGGTCATCTCGTTCGTCGTCGACAAGCAGGAGGCTGTCTCGCGGGCGGCGCTCGCGACATCCGATGACCTGCGGTCGACCGTGCGATCTGGTCTCCAGGCCTATTTCGAGTTGCTGAAGGAATATCCGGAGCGCGAGCAGGCGCTGTTCGAGTTGATGCACTACTCGATGCGCACACCGGATCTCGGTGCGCTTCCGGCTGTGCAGCACGGAAGCTATCTCACGGCGGCTCGCGCACTTCTCGAGGTCGGTGCGGCCGCGGTGGGCGTCGAGTGGTCGATTTCCCTCGATGATCTCGCCCGCATCCTGGTCGCGCTCACCGACGGACTGACCTATGCCTGGCTTGCCGACCGGAATGACGCGGCTGCCGCGCGGCTGATGGATCACATCGCTGACACCGTCACGAGATTCGCGGTCGCCGATCCGGCATGGCAGCACACCGTTGCCAGGAAAGAGGCACGCCGATGACGATGTCCGAAACGACCGCGGCACCCTCGGCATTCTGCGAACCGAAGGTGCTGGTGCCCGGCGCCTGGATCGCACTGTTCGCGACAGCCTGGCTCGGAATCTGGATGGCCCAGCTCACGCCGATCCAGTTGCTGCTTCCGACGCAGGTCGAGGCGATAATGCCGAAGTTCGCGGCGAGCGATCCGAAGGCCTGGATCGCCAACGTGCTGGCGTTCGGCATCGTCTCGGGGATCGCCGGACTGTGTGCCCTGATCGCGTTCCCCCTCACCGGCGCTCTGTCAGACCGCTCGATCTCTCGCTTCGGGCGACGCCGGCCCTTCATCCTCGGTGGGGCGGTGATCTTCGCGGTCGGCCTGATCCTGCTCGGAGCGCAGACCACGATCGTCGGAGTCGGGGTGTTCTGGTCCGTCTCCCTGATCGGTTTCTGCGTCATCACCGCCTCCTTGACCGCCGTGATCTCCGATCAGGTGCCGGTGAACCAGCGTGGGGTCGTCTCGAGCTGGATCTCCGCACCACAGGCGATCGGCACCATCCTCGGCCTGCTGCTCGTGACGACGCTCTCGCTGTCGATCTTCGTGGGATACACCGTGGTCGGAGTCCTCGTCGTGCTCCTGGTGATCCCGTTCGTCGCGAAGATTCCGGATGCCGTGCTGGCGTCCTCCGATCGCCCGCCGTTCACCCTGCGCGGCATGATCGCCGGCTTCTGGATCAGTCCGCGCCAGTATCCGGACTTCGGCTGGACGCTGCTCAGCCGCATCCTCGCGAATTTCGGCAACGCCTTCGGCACCGCTCTGCTTCTCCAGTTTCTTCAGTACGGCCTCCACCGCAGAGACGCGCAGGGCGACCTGATCATCCTCGTACTCATCTATCTCGTCTTCGTGGTCGTCGCCTCGATCTTCGCCGGCATCCTGTCCGACCGACTCGGCCGCCGAAAGCCGTTCGTCTTCGTGTCGTCGTCACTTCAGGCGATCGCTGCTCTGATGCTCGCGTTCATCCCGAGTTTCGGTGTCGCGATGGTCGCCGCCGGTATCCTCGGCCTCGGCTACGGATGCTTCCTTTCTGTCGACCAGGCCCTCGCGACCCAGGTGCTTCCGGACGCCCACACCCGCGGCAAGGATCTCGGCATCATGAACATCGCGACCGCCGTTCCGCAGGCCTGCGCGCCCCTCATCGGGGGTCTGCTCGTCGCCGCGCTCGCCGGCTTCGAGGGTCTCTTCGTGCTCGCCGCGGTCGCCGCTCTTCTCGGGGC
>JAYVNU010000211.1:0-12357 GCA_043758345.1 Lacisediminihabitans sp. | reverse complement strand
ACGCGAAATGGCTCGAGCTGGCGGTAGAACTCGCGATCGAGAATGTCGCGGACGGCGGTGGCCCATTCGGGGCAGTGATCGTCCGGGATGGCGCGCTCGTCGCCGAGGGCCAGAATCGGGTCACCGCGATGCTCGACCCGACGGCCCACGCCGAGGTGGTGGCGATTCGCGCGGCCTGCCAGGTCGAGGGGTCGTTCTCGCTGGCCGGCACCGTGCTATACACCTCGTGCGAGCCATGTCCGCTCTGCCTGTCGGCTGCGCTCTGGGCGCGGGTCGACCGTGTCGTCTTCGCGGCGGATCGGGATGACGCTGCCCGCGGCGGCTTCGATGACCGCGAGTTCTACGAGCTCTTCTCGGCGCCGCGCGAGCTCTGGCACATCCCGATCGACTCGGTGCGCATCCCGCGCGCGCCGGCCCCGTTCGACGCGTGGCTCGCGCACGAGGCGCGCACCGACTACTGAATGACGCTCAGCTGCCGCGATACGTGCTGTACCCGAACGGGCTCAGCAGCAGCGGCACGTGATAAAGTGCGGCGGCATCGGAGACGGTGAACGCGACCGTGACGGTCGGGAAGAAGCCCGTGACATCCATCGCCTGGAAGTAGGTCGCCGTGTCGAAGACGAGGCTGTAGCTGCCGACGGCGAGCTCGTCGGTGCCGAGATCGGTGACCCGACCCTCGGCATCCGTCGCCGCAATGGCCAACGGTGAACCGCTCTCGTCTTTCAGCCAGACCGGAACCCCGGCCGCGGGACGCCCGGTCGAGGTGTCGAGCACGTGCGTTGTGATCTGGCTCATGGACGCTCTCCGTAGATTTTTTCGAGGCGAAGTAGCGCGATGTCGCGCAACTGTTCGCCGACGATTTCGAGTTCTGTGCTGTTCGGGAGCTCGAGTCGGCGTTCGAGTTCTTCGAGGATCTCGGCACGGGTTCGACCGGCGGCGCGGATGATGAAGACCCGCCCGAAGCGGTCCTCGTAGGCGAGGTTACCAGCGGCGAGGGCCTCGGCGAGATCGGCATCCTCGTGGCCGAAGCCGGCCTGTTCTGCGCGGCTGAATCTCTGCGCTTCCCCGTCGCCGACGGGCACTTCTCCGATGCGTGGATGCGGCGCGACAGCCTCCTCGATCTCGGCGGCTCCGAGCGGGGTCGCGGCATCCCGAGCCTTTTCGAGCAGGGCTCCGACGGACTCGAACGGGGCTGCGGCGAGCACCTCATCCGCCCAGCGCTCGACGGCGAGACTGGAGAGAAGACCCTCACGGAGTTCGTTCACCGGCACGTCGATCATCTGCCTAACATTAGCAATGGAGTCGCTGGTCGGGATCGTGCTCGCGGCCGGAGCCGGCACCCGTTTCGGCCGTCCGAAGGCGCTCGTGGAGACCGCCGGCGGCACGCCGTGGCTCACCGTCGCGGTCGAGTTGCTGCGCGATGCCGGCTGCGGCAGGATGCTCGTCGTGCTGGGTGCGCGAGCCTTGGAGGTGCCACCCGCGACGGGCGTCGAGGTCGTGGTCGCGGATGACTGGGAGACCGGGATGTCAGCCTCCCTGCGCGCGGGCCTTATCGCCGCATCCGCTTCCCCGCCCGTCATCACGGCCGCACTCCTCACGCTGGTCGATCTGCCGGAGCTGCCGCTCGCGGTGGTGCGTCGCATCGCAGCCGAGCCCTTCGACGACGCGACGCTGCGGCAGGCGGTCTTCGAGGGGCGCCCGGGGCACCCGGTTCTCATCGGAAGGGATCGCTGGTCCGCGGTCGCCGCGAGCGCCAGCGGCGATAGCGGCGCCCGGCGGTATCTCGCAGGGCACGGTGTCGCCGAGATCGAGTGCGGCGACCTGTTCGACGGACACGACGTCGACCGGTGACTCGCAGCCCGACGGACCGCTGACCCGTCGGCCCGACGCGCGATTCTCCGGAGAGATTCAGGATCGTCAGGGCGCCGACGTGTGCTTCCCCGCGACAGCCAGCACGGCCGCCTCGAACGCCTCGAGTGCTGCCGCGACATCCGACCGCTTCACGTGTTCGTCGGGGTGATGGCTGACCCCGCCCCGGCAGCGAAGGAACAGCATCGCGATCGGGGTGAGCTCGACGACCGCCATCCCGTCGTGTCCGGCCCGGCTCCAGAAGGCGAGCGGATCGCCGTCCCCGGTCGAGCGGATGCCGGCCGCTACCGCCGCCCTCAGCCCCGGGTCGCACAGCACGGCGTCGGCTCGGTAGATCTCCCGTTTATCGAAAGTGAGACCACGGCGCACGCAGATCGCCTCGGCGGCATCCCAGATCAGGTCGAGGCATTCGTCTCGCTGCTCGTCGAATTCGGCGCGCAGGTCGAGGCTCAGGTCGACCCGTCCAGGTATCACGTTCACCCCGCCGGGAAACGCCTGCAGGCGCCCGACCGTTCCGATGGTGCCGCTCGCCCGGGAGAGCCGCTCGACCTCGACCACGATCTCGCTCGCGCCGACGAGCGCATCGTGTCGTCGGTCGTACGGCGTTCCGCCCGCATGCCCGGCCTCCCCGGTGACGGTCATCGCATAGCGACGGGCTCCGCCGATGGACGTGACGACCGCGAGGCGCCGGTCGGAATCATCCAAGATCGGACCCTGCTCGATGTGCGCCTCGAGGTAGCCGACGTAGTTCTCCGGCCGACGAAATGCCCCGGGAAGGCGCGCCGGGTCGAGTCCGAAGTCCTGAAAGGCCTCGGTCAGCGTGATGCCGTCTTTGTCGGTGAGCGACCACCACTCGTCGTCCCAGTGGCCGGCGAGCGCGCGACTGCCGAGCAGCGCCATCCCGAAACGGGTGCCCTCCTCATCGCTGAACGCGACGACCTCGAGCGCGAACGGAAGGCGGATCCCCGACGAGTGGATGCGGCGCGCCACCGCGATCGCCAGCAGAACGCCGAGCATGCCGTCGTACCGTCCGGCGTCGGGAACGGTGTCGACATGCGAGCCGATCAGCAGCGCAGGCAGCCCGGGTTCTGCGCCCTCGAGGCGGCCGCACTGGTTGCCGGCCGGGTCTTGCCAGGTGCTCAGGCCGGCGTCGGACATCCACTGCCCGACGAGTGCGTTCGCCGCCGCGTGTTCTGGCGAGAGGTGAACTCGTTCGAGCCGATCGGGCTGGCTGGAGATCGTCGCGAGCTGCTCGCAGCGCTGCATGATCAGGTCGGATTCACTCACCGTAGAAGTCCAGTGCGGCGCCGACCCCGGAGCCCGCGGTGGCGGGATGCCCGGCGCGCCTGAGCACCTGCTCGAACGCGGCGAGGGTCGTCAGCACGGTATCCCGGCGGGCGTTGTAGCCCATGGTGCCAATGCGCCAGACGCGGCCGGCGAGTGGCCCGAACGAAGTACCGATCTCGATGCCGTAGTCGTTCAGCATCGCGCCGCGAACCGCAGCGTCGCCCACACCGTCGGGGATGTGCACACCGACGACGTTGTTCATCCGCACCGACTGGTCGCCGAACGCCGTCAACCCGAGCGCCAGCAGCCCGGTAACCATTGCTGTTCCGTGCAGACGGTGGCGCTCGACGGAGTTCGCGAGCCCCTCCTCGACCAGGATCCGCGCGCACTCGCGAGCCCCATAGAGCATCGTGGTCGCCTCGGTGTGGTGGTTGAGCCGCTTCGGCCCCCAGTAGTCGAGGATCTGGCTCAGGTCGAAATAGTTCGAGCGGATGGGCGAGACGCTCACCGCGTCGCCCGTGACGCGAATGCCGGCCTCGACACTCTTACGCGAGTTCACGACCTCGACGGCGGCCGGTGACAGCGTGATGGGTGCGCTGCCGGACGGACCGGCGAGGCACTTCTGCAGGCCGGCGGTCGCGACATCCACTCCCCACGCGTCCAGTTCGAAGGTGTTGCCGCCGAGAGATGCGGTCACATCGGTGTAGAGCAGAGCGCCGTGCTTCGCGCAGAGCTGCCCGAGTTCGACCAGGGGCTGGGCGAGCGTCGTCGAGGTGTCGCCGTGCACGATCGCGACGAGTTTCGGCTGGGCATCGAGGATGGCACGCTCGAGTTCCGCGGTGGTGAAGACCGTTCCCCAATCGCGCTCGATGACGTGCACCTCGGCCCCACAGCGCTCGGCGATCTCGCGCAGAAGATGCCCGAACCTCCCGAAGATCGGCACCAGCACACGATCGCCGGGCTCGATCAGCGAGACGAGTGCCGCCTCGATCCCCGCGCGACTCGTACCGTCGACCAGCAGTGTGGCCTCGTTCGTCGTGCGGAACACCGCACGGTAGAGCGCCATCGTCTCGTTCATGTAGCCGGTCATCGCCGGGTCGTACTGGCCGACCAGCTGCGACGACATCGCGCGAAGCACCCGCGGATCGGCGTTGATCGGACCGGGTCCCATCAGCAGCCGAGCTGGAGGATCGATGGATGTCGGCAGCATGGTTCCTCGCATGGTCAGGCACTCCGGGGCGTGAATCAGTTATTCCAGTATCTCAGGATGCGTAACCAGCCGCGCCGGATCGAACACCTGACCGGCTCACAGCGAATTAGCAGAGAGTCACCCCTTCTCGCGGGCGCTAAGTGAGGATATCCTTACCTAAGAACCCGAAGGAGTCACGTGTTAGGCACCCTGGTGATCTTCCTTCGTGAAGGCATCGAAGCGAGCATGATCATCGCGATCCTCCTCGCCTACCTGAACCGCTCCGGGAACCGCCGGTATTTCCGTGATGTCTGGGCCGGAGTGGCTGCGGCGCTGCTGCTCGCCGCCGCCGGTGGCGCGATCGCCTACACGACCATCCGCCAGTACGACGGATCCCGCGTGCAGACCATCTTCGAGACGGTCACCTATCTCGTCGCCGCCGTCGTCCTCACCTACATGACATTCTGGATGCAGGGCCATGCCCGAGGGCTCTCGAAGGAGCTACAGAACAAAACGGATAGCGCGATCTCCGCGCGGGACGCCCTCACCTGGGGAGCACGATTCGGCATAGCACTCCTCGCCTTCCAGGCCGTCGGCCGCGAGGGGCTCGAGACCGTCGTCTTCACCCTCGCGATCGCGTTCTCCACGAGCGAGCAGAATGCCATCATCGGTGGGGTGATCGGCCTCGCGGTCGCACTCGTCATCGCCTTCGTCATCTACAAACTCGGGCACCGCCTCAACCTCGGCCGATTCTTCTCGGTTGTCGGAGTCGTGCTGATGTTCTTCGCAGCCGGGCTCCTGGTTGACGCCGTGCAGAACCTGCAGGAGCTCGGCACTCTGCCCTTCGGACGCCAGGTGCTCTGGAATACCGGGAGCGTGCTGAGCGAAGCCACCCCGATCGGCGACGTGCTGCACAGCTTCTTCGGCTACGCACAGAGCCCGACAGCGTTGCAGGCCGTCGTCTACGTCGTCTATGTGGCCGCCGCTGTGATCACGTTCATGCGTCTGCGCAGTCCGAAACCGGCGGCCCGCGTAGCCTGAGGATCCACCGAACGCGGCCAGCCTCACGCCGATTTCCCGGTGGGCTTGGTTAGTCTTCGGTGTGGTCACCCGCCCCTCACTCCCGTATCGAATCCCCGACCAGCCCGGGAAGCCGCTCAAGGAATACCAACCGGAGCGACCGCGAACACCGCGGAAGCGTCGCGTCCGGCGCGTGACTGCGATCGTGGTCGTCGCGATCGTCGTCGTGATCGCGATCGTCGGCGGCTACGCGTTCTACAACTATCAGCGGTTCGTCTCCGGCGTCACCCACGTCCAGGCGCTCGTTCCCATGAAGAGCGATATCGACGGGGCCGCGCAGAACATCCTGCTGGTCGGTGACGATCATCGACCGGCGGGAGCGACCGCGGCCCAGCTGGCCGAACTCGGCACGACACAGGACGGTGGTGGCACGAATACCGACACGATAATCCTTCTCCACATTCCGGTAAGCGGAAGCCCCACTCTCATCTCGTTTCCTCGCGACTCCTGGGTATCCGTTCCCGGGGTCGGAATGCGAAAGATCAACTCCGCATTCCAGATCGGGGCGGCGAAGGGAAACTCCAGCGACGGGGCGAAACTTCTCGTCACCATCATCCAGAACATGACCGGCCTCGAGATCAACCACTACGTGCGGGTGTCGATGCTCGGTTTCTATAATGTCGTCAAGGCTCTCGGACCGGTGACCGTCTGTCTCAACAACGCCGTCAAAGACCCGTATTCGGGTATCGATCTGCCTGCCGGCACCTCGTCGCTGAATGCCCAGCAGGCTCTCGCCTTCGTCCGCCAGCGTCACGGGCTGCCGAACGGGGATCTCGACCGTGAGATCCGTCAGCAGTATTTCCTCTCGCGGGAGGTGCAGCAGGCCACCGCTGCGGGTACGCTGCTCAATCCCGTCAAGCTCCAGGCGGTCGTGGATGCCGTCAGCTCGTCCATCGAGACCGATCCCGACCTCAACATCGTGTCCCTCGCCGCCGAGGTCAAGAATGCCGGCCATATGACCTCGGCGACGATTCCGATCAGCGGCACTCCGACCATCCGCGTCGGCAACAGCCGCGTCTCCATCGTCCAGGTCAACACCGCCGCCATGCCCGGCTTCATCGGAGCGATCATCGGCAAGTCGGTGACGACCCCGACGGTCACCCTCAAACCCTCCGACGTCACCGTCACAGTGCTGAATGGCGGATCTCCCGCAGGAGCAGCGACGACCGCGACGACCACCCTCAAGTCCATCGGTTTCGCCACCGATAAGCCCGGAAACGCGCCGACCCAACGCAGCACGAAGATCGAGTATGCGCCAGGCAGCGAGGCAGCCGCGGCGCTCGTCGCGCGGTACCTCCCGAATGCCACGAAGGTTGCGAACTCCAGCGTGACAGGGATCGAGATCATCCTCGGGACGGATGGCGCGGCACCGAGCAGCACGCCGACCGCTCCCGCCGCATCCGCTCCCGCGGCGGCTGCTCCGGCCGCCACGCCCACCGCACCGCCGACGAAGGCCTATTCGGCGAACACCTGCATCGACTGAGCGGGCTGTGGCGCGGCGCCTGCCGAGGGATCGGCACGAGTGCGCGCTGCGGCGAGGCGGCCGCCGAGGGATCGGCACGAGTCCGCGCTGCGGCGAGGCGGCCGCCGAGCCTGGCCCGGGTGTCTTCGTTCGTGCGAGAGGCGAGCGGCGGGCCGACGTGACGAAGGATTGGGCTGGCCGGCCGCCACAGCGCGGGTATCCGTTTCGTTTGACACGAGTCGTTGTAAATGGTCGCTTGGCGAGAGTTCTAGCGACCATTTTCGACGACTCGCGGGACTCCGCTGACCACCCTGCTCGCGACCATTGTGGTTCAGCACGGCACCGTTACCGCAGCCGCAAACGGCAGCCACTACCGGGACCGTCACCGCAGCCGCACCGCAGCTAGCCGCGACCCCTACCGCAGCCGCGCCGCGAGCTCCTCTCCGAGGCCAATGAGCGCGAGGTCACTGAAGCGCGGCCCGACCAGCCCGAGTCCCACCGGAAGCGGAGTGACGGATGTCGCCCGCCGAACCCACAAAGTCGGCACACTCAGTCCCGGCCGACCGGTGATCCCCGCGATGCAGGTGAGGCGCAGCGTGCCGGCCCGGACGGCTTCGATCTCGGCGGCGGACGCCGTCGTCGAGGGGGCGACGGATGACGCGGACGGCAGCACCAGCACGCGATCGCCGAGCAGCGCATCCAGTCGCGCGCGCGCGTCATCGTACGCCGTGGCGGCATCCAGTGCCTGCTGTTCCGTGATCGCCGAGGCGAAGGCGAACCGCCTGGCGATGTCGTCGCCGAGCGCTCCCGGATGCGCGGTCACCCACCAGCCCCAGGACACCCACGCCTCGCTCGCCTGGGTCATCCGGAACGCCTCAAAGAGCTCATCGAGGTTACCGAGGTCTACGTCCGTGACATCGAGCGAGAGGGCGTCCACGGCCGTCGAAAAGGCTTCGCGAACCTCCGCCGCGAGCAATGACAACAGGGAAGGGGCCACGACGAAACCCGAACCGACGTTGGTCTGGGCGGCCCCGTCGAGGCCCGTCGCGGCTGCGGCGGCGAGGGTCGCGGCATCCCGGGTCAGCCAGCCGACCGTGTCGAAACTCGGGGCGAGCGGCAGCAGTCCGGATCGGCTGACCGCCCCGTGCGTCGGACGGAGCCCCCAGAGGCCGTTGTACGAGGCCGGAACGCGGATCGACCCGCCGGTGTCGGTTCCGAGGCCGATGTCGACCTGGCCGGTCGCTACCGCGGAGGCCGGTCCGCTCGACGATCCGCCCGGAATCGCCCCGGGGACGGCCGGGTTCGGCGGGGTTCCGTAGTGCACGTTCTTTCCGGCAATGCTGTAGGCGAACTCGTCGGTCTGCGCAATGCCGGTCACCGAGGCTCCGGCGGCGAGCAGCGCACCGACGGCGGCGGCGTTTCCGGCGGCCGGGGATTGCTCGGCGAGATACGCCGGAACGCCCGCCCCGACCGCGTATCCCTCGACCTCGAAGAGGTCTTTGACCGCGACCGAGCGCCCCACAAGAGCACCGGATGTCGCCCCAGACACGAGCGGCGACCCCACGACCCGCCAGGTGGCGGCCGCGATCGCCGGCGCGGGTGAGCTCACGTGCGCAGCGGTCACGGCCCACCTGCCACTCGAGCGATTCCAGACCTGGGTCTGCTGCCCACGCCCGCCGCTGGCCGGGCTCGTGACCGCGATCACCACGGCGTTGTCGTCGTCGATCTGCCGCACGATCACCTCGAGCACCGTGCGCTTCGGTGCGCCGCCACGGCCGTCTCGAAAGGCGCTGATCATATCGTGACCGATCAGGATGCCGCCGGCATCTCCGCGCACCGTCGAAGTGCCGGGCGCGAACAACCGGTCGAGAGCGGCGAGGTCGTTGGCCATGAGCGCCCGCTCGTACTCCCAGAAGGCATCAAGCAACTCACTCAAAGTCGGCCACCCGGATCCGCGCGTGCACGCCCTTGACGATGTCGACGACCTGGGAGATATTGAAGTCGGTGGCCGCGCTGAGGTAGGCGTAGGCGTGCTCGGCATCCATCCCGAAGCGGGCCTGCAGCAGGGCGATCGCAGCGCGGACGCAGTTCTTGACCGCGACATCCAAATCCTCGTCCAGGCCGATCGGAACGAGGAACTCGGTTGTCTCGACGAGCGGCCCGACCTGTTCGCCGAATGACGCGATCGCCTCCTCCTGGCTGACCACGTCGAAGCGTAGCGTGACCCGCAGCGACGCCTCCATCGCGGTGAGTGCGACCTCGCCGTCACCCTGCGCGAAGTGCGGATCGCCGATGTAGAAGAGAGCGCCGTCCACCTGCACCGGGAGATAGAGAACACTCCCCTCGGTAAGCAGGTTGATGTCGATATTGCCGCCGTGGGCTCCGGGCGGTACAGAGTGCGGCCGCACCGAGCCGCGCACGGCCACCCCCATGATCCCGAGAAATGGATGCAGCGCAAAGTGCACGCTGTGCTCGCCGCCGAGTACGCGCGGCATGGTGCCGACATCGCCGCCGACGCCGTAGGCGAGCCCATCCGCCAAGGCCGCGAACACACTGACGATCTCGCCATCGACCGGATATTCGCCCGGCAGAGCGCCCTTGTTGTGACGGTTGGAGACGATCCCGTACGGCACGCGCGGCACCGTCTCGACGACCGTGATCTTCAGCAGATCGCCCGGCTTCGCGCCGTTCACGTGGATCGGGCCGGTGATCACGTGTGGGCCATCCGTTACCGCATCGCGCTCACGGTGCGATGCGGCGAGCGCGATCGCATCGGTGAGCACCTCCTCCTCCGACACTCCGAAGCGCGCGAAGAAGGCGACCGGATCCCGTCCCTGGTCCTCGTGGATGCCCTCGTGGCTGATCGTATCGATGGTCACGTCGTCGCCGGGTTCGATGGTCAGCACCGGGGCATCCGTCTCGCAGGGAAGCTGCCCCCAGAGCACCGTCGCCGGGTTCGCCGGCACATAATTCTCAGACCGGATGGGCCCGATGCCGGGCTGCAGAATGTCCATCGCCGACCTCCAGTTTCGCTGCCGCAACCCTATCCATCGCGTGTTAACGCCGGATGACGCCCCCGCCGTTTCGACCCCTGGGCGTAACGTAGCCGGTGTGATCAGGGTCAGAAACACATTTCTCACCGCGGTCGCCATCATCGCGGCGGGAAGCATGCTGCTTGTGATGGGGGCCGACACTGCATCCGCTGCACCATCGGGCGGCTACGCGACCTTCGCTCCGGCCGGCGGTGCGAATGCGTACACGGGCACGATTACTCTCCCCGCCGGATTTCCGGCCGTGACCTACACGTCGGATTCGCGCACTCTCGGGGGCGCGCAGGTTTCGAGCGGCACCAGCGCGTGGATCCCCGCCGGCACACGCTTCGGTGCCCAGTTCGGGTCGAGCCAGGGCAAGCCGTATATCAGCTTCGGGCCGAAGAGCAATGACGCTGCCGGCCCGTCCACGACCGTCTACACCTTCGCGACGGCGACCCCGGCCAGCGGCTGGGGTGTCGTGCTCGGTGACATCGACGCCGAACGGCTGGCGGTCTCGGCAACGGATGCGACCGGAGCCCCGATACCCTCCGCCCAGCTCGGGCTGACGACGTTCAACTATTGCGTCACGACAAGCGGGCCCACATCCTGCGCGCCCGGAGGTCCGGTTCCGGTCGCCACGGCATCAGCCAACTCGATCAGCGTCGAGGATCCGCTGTGTCCTTCGCAGGGGGCGTTCTGCAACACGACCGGCGAAGCGGTCTCCCTCATTCCGACTGGCGCCGTGAAGACGCTCACCGTCGTCTCGAACTGGAAGCAGGGGCTCCCGGCCTACCAGACCTGGTTCGCGACAACGGCTCGCTCGATCTCCGGCATGGTTACCACCGACTTCCCGGTAACCACCCCCCTCTCGACCCAGCTCGTCACGCCCGATGGAGCGGTCGCAGCCACGGCACCTGTCGCGGTCGGGGGTGCGTTCAGCTTCCCCGTCGTCGCCGGACGAACCGATTACACCGTGCGGGCGGATCCGGCCACCATCCCGGCAGGGGCCAATCCCGGTGCCACCCCCATCGACGCGAGCGCGGCAGATGTCTCGAACGTCGCGGTCGCGGCGACGAGTGCTCGCGTCGTTGCGCCGCCGGCCACCGCACCCCCGGCCACCGATCCGACAGCGCCGACCCTCGCGTTCTCCGGATACAACGCGTGGCCGCTCGCCATTGCCGGCTTTCTGCTGATCGCCGCGGGCGTCGCGCTGCTGCCGAAACGCCGCCGCACTCGCCGAGGCTGACCTCCGGCGCCCGGCACCCCGGCCTCCCGCACCCCGGAACCGCCGCCGCCCGGCCGCCCGGCACCCCGGCCTCCCGCACCCCGGCGTCTCCGCCGCCTCGCCTCGCCGCGCTCGCATGCCCGCCCCTGCACCCGCCGCCCCGGTCCATAACTCATGCTGTTTGGATTTCCGCGAGGGGAAATCACGGAGTTTCCGGGTGCTCGACGCCGCCGCCACCGCAAACAGCATGAGTTACGGTCCACACAGCCCACCGACCGACGCGAACCTCACATCCGGCGCGTTCGGTTGCCGCCGCAGCCGCCGCCCCCGCACTTGCTCTCTCGCCCGGGTCCATAACTCATGCTGTTTGGATTTCCGCGAGGGGAAAACACCGTGTTTACGGGAACTCCGAGCCACTGTGATCGTAAACAGCATGAGTTACGGTCGGCGGGAAGAGTAGGGGTCGGTCGGCGGGAAGAGTACGGGCGGTCGGCGGCGAAACCAGGGGCGGTTGGCGGGAAGGGGGAGAGGTAGGGGCCGTCGGCGGGCCTAACCCGTAACCTGTAGCCGGCGACCCGGGGTGACGGTCCACCGGCGGAGGCAACGCCTGAGAGAATCGGACAATGGATGACGCGAGGTTCTCGAGGCAACTCGCCCTCCCCGGTTTCGGGCCGGCGGCGCAGCAGCGACTGGCGGAGGCCCGGGTGCTGGTGATCGGCGCCGGCGGGCTCGGCAGCACGGTCATCCCCGCCCTCGCGGCGGCCGGTGTCGGCACCATTGGTATCGTCGACGACGACATCGTCGAGGCGAGCAACCTGCACCGCCAGCTGATCCACGGCGTCGCCGACGTCGGCCTATCCAAGGTCGCTTCGGCGGTCGCGTCAGTGGCCGCCATCTCGCCCGCAACTGTCATCGAAGCCCTGACCGAACGACTGAGGTCCGAAAACGCGGAGAGCCTCTTCGCCAGCTACCATCTCGTCCTCGACGGCAGCGACAACTTCCCGACCCGCTACCTCGCCAACGACGCTGCGGCGCTCGTCGGCATCCCGCTGGTCTGGGGGGCAGTGTCCCAATACGCCGGCCAGGCCGGGGTCGCCTGGACAGCGAGAGGTCCGCAGTACCGCGACCTCTTCCCGTCTCCCCCGCCGCCCGGCACCGTGCTCTCCTGCGAGGACGGAGGCGTGCTGCCCACCGTCGTGGGCGTCATCGGCGC
>JAYVNU010000210.1:0-4106 GCA_043758345.1 Lacisediminihabitans sp. | reverse complement strand
TCGCTGGGTGACGTGCTGAGTGCGCGGCCGTCACTATCAGGGTTGCCCAGGACCCGAGTTGGCCGATCGATAGGCGTATGCGTCAGCAACCGCCTGCGTGAGCACGCACCAGCGCGGGCTGGCGCCGTGGCCAAGCGCGCGCCTCGGCGCCAACCGAGCGATCAGCGTCGCCCGAGACCGGTCACCCGACAACCTCGGTGCGGTGCACGAGCGCTGCGGCGCCGATGAGTGGCCCGTCGCTCGACAGCCCGGAGGGAACCACTTTCACCTTGGTGACAAAACCAAACTGCCAGCGCGTGGCGATTGCGGTGCGCATGTGGTCGAACAAGACCGGGGTCACCTGTGAGAAACCGCCGCCGATCGCCACGATCTCGAGGTCGACGAGGGATGTCGCGGAGGCGATGACTTGCCCGATGGCACGCCCGGAACGCTCGATCGCCGCGGCGGCGATCGGATCGCCCGCGCGGAAGCTCGCTCCGAGCTCCTCTCCCGTGGTCCCCGTCCAGCCCTGGCGGCGTGCCCAGGCCACAGTCTTGGGACCGGAGGCAATGGCCTCGACGCATCCGATTCCGCCACACAGGCAGGGATCGTCAAAGCCCGCGACCTCAACATGGCCGATGTGACCGGCGTTGCCGGTGGGGCCGGAAACCGTGTTGCCGTGCAGCACCAGGCCGCCCCCGATTCCGGTGGAGACGATCATGCCCATCACGTTGTCATAGCCGCGGCCGGCACCCACCCAGTGTTCCGCGAGCGCGATGCAGATGCCGTCCATGCGCAGAACGACAGGGACATCGGGAAGGGCGGCGGCCACCTGGTCGCGCAATGGATAGTCCCGCCAGACTCCGAGATTGAGGGGGGAGACGCGCCCCTCAATCTCATTCACAGGCCCCGCGGAACCAATACCGGCACCCACAAGGGCCGCTCCGCTCGGGAGAGCTGCGGCAGCGAGAGCGACAACTTCGTCGACGGAAAGGGCGAGTGCGTCGGAGTCCCGATCCGCGCCGGTGGGCGCCCGAAACCGGCTGCTGGCGAGCACGACGCCGGCGGGATCGACGAGGGCCGCCTCCACTTTCGTGCCGCCCACGTCCACGGCCAATGCGTACGACGAGCTCATGCGGTGACCCGCGATGCGATGAATAGCACGAGATAGTAGAACGCGAACATCGCCACGATGCCGATCAGCGGCCAGTAAAACGCGTAACGCCCGCGGACTTCGAAGAGGATGAATAGTGCCGTGCCGGCGAACCAGGAGAGCACGGAGAGGATTTTCGTGAGAATGCCGAACACCGGCACGATGAACTGGTTGGCGTAGAAACTCGCCAATGCGAGCATGAAGATCAGGCCGACGAGGCTGAATGTTGACGCGACCACGGTGTCAAGGATCACGACGGGTCGCGGCCTCGGTCTGCCAGCCGGAGCTGCGGCCCGATTCGGCGTCTTCGTCGTCATGGCACCAGCTTATGGGACTGCTCGCGGCGTAAAGTTTGTCACGTGCCCGTCGCCAACCTGATCTTTACGCGCACGATCGATCTGCCGCCGATTATCGTCTGGGATGCACTCATCGACCCGGATCTGCTCGCCGGGTGGCTGGGCGAGGTGCGGATATTTTCCACCGAATCGCCCCGCTTCCACATCCTCTGGCCCGGCACCGATGCCCGACAATCGACAGCTGGCATGGTCGTGGAGTTCGAGGCTCCCCGGCGCCTCCGCATCGAGACGGATAATCGCGGGATCATCGAGTGCATGCTCGAAAGCATCCCCGGAGGACTGCGGGGATCGAGCACCGAACTGACGCTGCGAGTCGTTGCCGGAATCGAGCCCGCCTTCGCCACGAAGATGCGCGACGAGTGGCAGACCAGCCTCAACCGTCTCGAGCAACTGCTGCACGGGCATCCGGTCGACTGGACGAATCTTGACGAACAATCTGATGGCACCACCGGTGTTGGTGGCACCTCCAGTCGCTCCGTGAACTCTCCTCGCTGACCTCACGCTCACCTGCGCAGTCAACGCGGAAACTCTGCTCACATGAGCAATTAATGCTCAGATGTTGAAATGGGCCCGACGACGGCATAGCGTTGGGTAATCGACTTAGACGGGGGTGCGCTGTGACCACGACGGGAGAGATGCTCTCCGTTCGCGCCGCCGAGTTGTACTACGAAGACAACAAGACCCAGGATGAGATCGGCGCCCTCCTCGGACTCACCCGTTGGAAAGTGGGAAGGCTGCTTACCCAGGCGCGCGAACTCGGCATCGTTCGAATCGAAGTCGTTCACCCCCGGGCGCGAAAACTGTCGATGGAACGGGAGCTGTGCGCGCGCTTTTCGCTTTTGGATGCCGTGGTGGTGCCGTCAGCCGCCGAAGGATCGAGCGTCGCTGACCGGGTTGCGGAAGCGGCAGCGGACTACCTGCGCGCCCTGCGTCCGCCGCCGACAACGCTCGGTGTGAGCTGGGGTCGCACCCTCGACTCAATCGCAGAGCACCTCCCTGAGGGTTGGGCGAGGGGCGTCGACGTTGTGCAGATCAACGGGGGTGTGAGCCTCAATCGACGAGCGGGGTCCGCGGCGTCGACCGCCGTCATGATCGCCCGCACCGGCGGAGGGCAGGCCACGCTGTTGCCGAGCCCGGCGATTCTTGAGCACCGCAAGACCCGACTCGCGATCGAAGCCGACCGCACTGTTGCCGGAGTGCTTGAGAAAGCTGCGGCGGCATCCGCCTATCTGTACAGCGCCGGCGTGGCCGATGCGAGCTCCGTGTTGGTCGACAGCGGCTACCTCAGTCCCGGTGATGTCGCGGAGCTGGTGAGCCGGGGCGCCGTCGGCGACGTCGTTGGCCGCTACATCGACGCGGACGGCAACATCGTCGACAACGAGCTCGACGGGCGTACCGTGGGGGTTTCCCTGGCGCAGCTTCGGTCGGCAGCTCTGGCAATCGCGGTGATCTCGGGCGAGCCGAAGCGGGCGATCGCCCGCGCAATCGTCTCGAGTTCGCTCTGCTCGGTTTTCATCACCGACGAGGCGACCGCGAAAGCCGTTCTCGACCAACCAGATTCCGAAAGCCACATTCCAGGAAAGAAGCTGACACCGTGACCATCGAACAGGCGACATCCCTCGCCCCCGCCGAGCGTGCGATCCAGCTCATCGGTGGCGACCTCACCGAGAAGAGCCTCCGGCTGCATCTCGAGGGACTGCCCGGGGTGGATGCCGTGGGCCTCGAGGCCCGCGCCGCCTCGCTCGGCACTCGCTCGATCAAGACCACGTCAAAGGCCTGGGCACTCGACAAGATCATCGAGCTCATCGACCTCACGACGCTTGAAGGCTCGGACACCCCCGGAAAGGTGCAGTCTCTCGTTGCCAAAGCGATGATCCCCGATGCGTCCGACCTGTCTACGCCGCGTGTCGCCGCGGTCTGCGTTTACGGCGATATGGTCCCGCATGCGGTTGAGGCGCTGGGAACAGCGGGCGGCGAGTCGGGCATCCATGTCGCCGCGGTCGCCACCGCCTTCCCGAGTGGGCGTGCCTCGCTCCCGGTGAAGATCGCCGACACGAAGGACGCCGTATCATTCGGCGCAGACGAGATCGACATGGTGATCGACCGCGGGGCGTTCCTCTCCGGCCGCTACGGACTCGTCTTCGACCAGATCGTCGCCGTCAAGGAGGCGTGCCGGCGTGAGGATGGCAGCTCCGCCCACCTCAAGGTGATCCTGGAGACCGGCGAGCTCACCACCTATGACAACGTGCGCCGGGCATCCTGGCTCGCGATCCTGGCCGGAGGGGACTTCATCAAGACCTCCACCGGCAAGGTGGCCCCCGCTGCGACCCTTCCCGTCACACTCCTCATGTTGCAGGTCGTGAACGACTGGTACCGCCTCACCGGGGAGAGGATCGGCGTCAAGCCGGCCGGGGGCATCCGCACCTCGAAGGACGCGATCAAATACCTCGTCACCGTCGCCGAGACCGTTGGGGAGGAGTGGCTGCAGCCGCATCTCTTCCGGTTTGGGGCATCGAGCCTGCTCAATGACGTGCTGTTGCAGCGTCAGAAACTCACTTCCGGCCACTACAGTGGCCCCGACTACGTAACGGTGGACTAACGACAATGCCTGAAACCAC
>JAYVNU010000209.1:0-4124 GCA_043758345.1 Lacisediminihabitans sp. | reverse complement strand
GCCCTCGTAGCCATCGCCGTTTTTGTGAGGCTCTCGCGCCGCGCTGGACGGCTGACCGGTGTGACCGCGGCAGCAAGCGGAGTTTCTGCAGCCGGAATCCTCGCAAGCGCACTGCTCGTGAGTGTTGCGCTCGGCGGATCCACAGTCGCGTCAGCCGCAGATGCATCCCCGTCCGGCATCCCCCAGCCGGGTATCACGGGGTCATCCTCGGTCATCGCGTCCCCCACTGTCGATCCGCCGACCACCGGCGACATCAGCGGTCCTCAGCTTCCGACCGAGTAGGCCGACCGAGCTGCTGGCTCGACTGAGCGCCCACGCTGATTGCCCGCAGACCGATCGCCGACTTCGTGAGTCACGCCGTCCGGATACTCTGGGTGAATGCGACTGATGGCCTCACTGCGCTCCTCGTCACGCAGTCCGCTTCTTCAGGTGATCAAGACCTCCGTCGCCGCAATCATCGCCTGGCTCCTGTGCACGGTGACCCTGGGCCAGCCGCTGCCGATCTTCGCGGCGATCGCCGCGCTGCTTGTGGTGCAGCCGAGCGTCAACCAGTCGCTCGCGAAGGGGATCGAGCGCAGTGTCGGTGTGATCTTTGGTGTGATCCTGGCCTATGCGGCGGGCATCCTCTTCGGACACTCGAGCGGGATCGTACTCGGAATCATCGTCGTTTCACTGCTCATCGCGTGGGCACTCCGGCTCTCCCCGGGTTCCGCCACTCAAATTCCGATCAGCGCGATGCTCGTGATCGCGATCGGAACCAACACCCCGGGGTATGCGGTCAACCGCGTGATCGAAACCGTGATCGGCGCAGTGGTCGGGCTGACGATCAACACCATCATCGTGCCGCCCGTTCTTCTGACTCCGGCCCACGACGCAGTAGTTCGGCTTGCCGAGCGGGTGGCCGATACACTCTCGGCATTCGCGACAGCCCTGCGTACGCCGCTGACCGCCCCGGAACTCACCTCGATGCTCACTACCGCCCGACAACTGTCGGGGCTGCGCAATTCCGCGGAGGACGCTTTGGTGCGAGCGGACGAGTCCCTCATGCTCAATCCGCGGCGTGGGCGCTATCGCGAGCGCCTCGAGTATGACCGTGATCTTCTCGCCTCACTCGGTATCCTCGTGACCCGCGTCACCGGCATGGCCCGTGCCCTGCACGACAACTACGACCCGCGGCTCACCGACGACTTTTTCGTCGCCTCGATCGCACTCGAACTCGATCGTGCTGCGCACGACCTGCGCCTGCTCGCCCGAGACGAGCCAACTGTCGATCCGATGCCGGTCACAGCCGAGCTCCCGGCGCTCACCGCGCCGCTCGTCATCGCGCTCCCCGATCCCGACAACTGGATCCTGGTCGGTTCGCTACTCGAGGATCTCCGCCGGGTGCGAGAGGTCATCATCGGCGAGGATGCAGGATGACCCTGAGAACCCTCGAGAGCTACGCTCCGTTCGAGCTCGTCTCGGATGCCGCCTCGCTCGGTCTCGCCACCACAACGGTTTCGAGCCCACTCGGCACCTGTGTCGCGAGACATCCGCCGCGACGCAGGTCCACTCGAGCAACCCTGTTCCTGCACGGCGCCGCCGGGTCGTGGACCACCTGGACACCACTCGTGCAGGCCGCGGTCGCCGACCGCATCGACCTCGGCGACATTGTGATCTTCGACCTGCCGGGATGGGGCGACGCGCACCTCGCCGAGGGGCCGCTTGACGACCCGGTGCTCGCCATCTGCTCTCTGGTCAAAGACATGGCCGAGGAGCTCGGCTACACCGAGTGGGATCTCGTCGGCCACTCCCTCGGCGGATTCATTGCGCTGCACATGGCTTCGATTTGGCCCCAGGCCGTTCTGTCGGTCGGGATGGTGTCGGGCACGACGTTCTCGATCATCCACAGTGTGGATCACCCGGTGCGGCGGTTCCTCGAGCTACCCGGATTCACGATGCTCTGGCGGGTCATGCAATTTCTCGCGACGCTCGGCCCGGTGGGCTCGGCTCTCGTGCGCGGAGTCGGCGCGATTGGCCTGCTGCGCCCGGCGACATTCCCCCTGTTTCGCCACTGGCGCGAGGTGCCCAAGACGCAGGGTCACGCCCTGGCGGTGGAGATTCGACCACGGTCATTCGCCACGGCAGCGAGGGTGACGCGGGGCTACGATGCGGATGCGCGTTGGGCTGCGATTGAATGTCCCGTGCGTGCGACCAAGGGCGATCGAGACGTATTTGTGACCCAAGAGGACCTGGACCATCTCGGACGTGTGCTGCCGTCGAGCGTTCGCACGGTCATCACGGACTGCGGCCACTTCGGAGCGGTAGAACGCCCTCGGTCGGTGCTGCGGGCGCTGGGCTACAGCGAGGCCTGACCACGGCGTGCCAGCCGATCGCCAGGCGGTACCGGTCAGTCCGCCAACTCGAGCCAGGTCAGGCTCGCAAACTCGCCCTGGGTCAGTCCAAGAGACTCGGAAAGCCCGGCGACCGCGGTGCGGAAGGCGTGCGAATCGGTGCCGTCGCGCACGATGACGTCGACACCTGCGGGACTCAGGTGCGACTTGGTGAAACGGATCACCACAATGTTCGAATCCTCCGATGCCCCGATCACCGACCAGCGGCTCGTCATCAGAGAGCGCAGGCGGGTGCCGCGCCAAACGAAGCCATCGGCACGAAAGCGGTTCCTCCCAGCAATGAACCTCTCGACCCCGTCATCCCGCGTGTAGCTGACCACATCGTCAAAGACGAGCGGATCGGTGCTCTTCAGGTCATAGCGCAACCGTGGCCGAAGGCGGTCACCACCCAGCCACATCGGGGAGTTCGTCGCGCCGACGCTCCAGGTTCCCGGAAGGAGCGCGGAGAGGCCCGCGGCATCCGTTACGAGTGGCATGGGATCCAACCTAGTTGCAGCGGCTGGGCGTAGCGTTCAGGAATGCACGCCATCACTGTCCCCAATCCCGGGGGTACCGATTCCCTCGTCTTCGCCGAACTCCCCGACCCGACCGCAGGTCACGGTGAGGTGCTCATCGAGGTCGCGGCAGCGGGGGTCAACCGAGCCGACATCGGGCAGCGGGAGGGACACTATCCCTCGCCCGCCGGAGCCTCCCCGCTGATGGGAATGGAGGTTTCGGGTACCATTTCCTCGCTCGGCTCCGGAGTGAGCGGCTGGGCGGTGGGCGACCGCGTCTGTGCCCTGCTTCCGGGTGGCGGCTATGCCTCGCTCGCCCTCGCGGCCGAGGGCCAGCTGTTGCCGGTGCCCGACTCCCTCGACCTTGTGGAAGCCGCCGGCCTTCCCGAGGCGATCGCGACGGTGTGGTCAAACGTCTTCCTCACCGCGGCGATCCGCGCGGGCGAGACGCTGCTCGTTCACGGTGGATCGAGCGGGATCGGCACTATCGCCATCCAGCTGGCCCGGGCATTCGGCAGCCTCGTCGCTGTGACGGCGGGGTCGCCGGCAAAGCTTGCAGCCTGCGAACGACTGGGGGCTGCGATTCTCATCGACTATCGCACTGAGGACTTCGGCGAGCGGGTCGCGGAAGCGACCGACGGCCGCGGTGTCGATGTGATCCTCGATTCGATCGGCGGAAGTTACCTCGAACAGAACCTCGCCTCACTCGCGCCGCGCGGACGCCTCGTCAACATCGCGAATCTCAGCGGTGAGCCCGGCACGCTCGACTTCGGACTGATGATGCGCCGGTGGCTGTCGATCCACGGGTCGACCCTTCGCGCGCGATCCGTTGCGGAGAAGGACGAGATCCTCGCGAGCGTGCGCGAAAACGTGTGGCCACTCGTTACCACCGGTCAGGTGTTTCCGGTGATCGACAGCCGATTTAGCCTCGCTGATGCAGCCAGTGCGCACCAGCGCCTTGAGTCGTCCAAGCACATCGGCAAACTGCTGCTTCTGCCCTAGCTCAGCCCCGCACGAGAAGCGACTGCAGCGCATCGGCGAGGGCGGTGGCCCCGGCCTCCGCGTCATCCTGCTCCACGTACTCCTCCGGCGAGTGCGAGACACCCGTTGGATTGCGCACGAAGAGCATGGCCGTCTCGACCCGGGAGCTCAAAACACCCGCATCGTGGCCGGCCCCGGTGTCGAGAAGAGGGGATCCCGGCAGGATGCCGGTAAGCCGGTCGCGCAGTCCGGTCGG
>JAYVNU010000208.1:0-4124 GCA_043758345.1 Lacisediminihabitans sp. | reverse complement strand
TCAGCGCCTCGTCGGCCTTTCCCTCCGCGGCACCCGGCACCCTGTCGGCCTTGTAGATCTCGGCGAGCTTGGCGAAGCGCGCCTTCGCCTTCTCGATGATCTCGTCGCTGATGTCGTAGGCGGTCACGCTGAATCCGTGAAAGGCGGCCTGGAACGCGATCTGCGATCCGAGCACACCAGTTCCGAGCACTGTTACGTTCTTGATGGTTGGCATCTTCTTCTCTTTCTCTCAGTTCGTCGCGGATGTCGAGGCGCGCGTTGCGCGAGCGAGGAAGCTCTCGACCAGCGCCGCGAACTCGTCGGGACGCTCGATCTGCGGCATGTGCCCGGTCTTTTCGAACAGGTGCGACTCTGCGTGCGGGAGCGCCGTCAGCGCGGCGGCGAGGTGATTCGACGGAAGCACGTGATCGTGGTCGCCCCAGACGACGAGGGTTGGAACATCCACCGCCTGCATCGCCTTGAGCAGCGAGGCACGCCACTGTGGGCTCACCCCGCGGAAGGTTCCGAGATCGGTCGCGATGTCGAGCAGTGTCTTCGCATGATCGGCCCGCTGCGAGAGCACGAAGGAGTGCCGGACGCGCGCCTCCGTAGCCAGGGATTTGTCATAGAAAAGCGAGCTCACCGTGCGCTCGGAACTCTTCACGTTCGGCTTCATCAACGCGGCGCCGATCGGCTTCACCGCGAGCAGGCGCAGAACCATGGCCACCTCTTTGCCGAAGCCGGCGCTGTTCGCGAGCACGAGGGACAAGACGCGCTCGGGATGACGGGCCGCCAGCGTCATCGCCACCGCTCCCCCGAGCGAGTTACCGATGACCGCGATCGGCTCGGTCACGCCCAGCTCATCGAGGAAGGCGGGAAGGATGCCGGCCAGCTTGCCGAGCGTTGCGGCCCCCGGGAGCCGATCGGAGTATCCGAATCCCGGCAGGTCGAGGCTGAAGACGGCGTGCTGGAGTGACAGTCGGTCGTGCTGCTCGTTCCAGTCCTCGAGACTCTGAGCGATCCCGTGAAGAAGCAGAACGGGCTCGCCCTCGCCGGTGCGCCGATACCTCAGCCGCGTTCCGCCGACGGTGATCATCGCGGTGCCCGGCCGTTCGAGAGCGGCGAGTGGCGGGGTCGATCGACTGACCGGATTGCTGAAGGTCACGTCGTCTGTGATGCTCCCGAGCCGCAGCAGACGGAAGTCGCGCAGATAATTCTGGCGCAGTCGCCACGGTGCTTTCTCGCCCTGCTTCGGCAAACTGCTTGCACTCCGCGTGATGTATCCGGCATCGAGGTCGATGAGGGACACGAGCTTCCCGGACTCGATCGATGGCGGCGCCTCGGGGGTGACGATCTGCACTCTATGGCTGTCCATGTACTTGAGGATGCGGCAGACGTAGCGCGCGACGAGGTCGGCTTTGAGCGTCCAGGAGGCGTTCGTGTAGCCGATGGTGAGCGAGAAGTTCGGAACCCCCGACAGCATCATTCCCTTGTAGGCGAGGGTGTCCGAGATCGGGATGGGACGCCCGTCGACGGTGAGGCTCATCCCGCCGATGACGAGCACGTTGAGTCCGGTCGCTGTGACGATGATGTCGGCCGCGAGCGTCTCGCCCGACGCCAGGTCGATGCCGTCGGCTGTGATGCGCTCGATGTGATCGGTGACGATGTCTGCCGTGCCGCCGCTGATCGCGCGGAAGAGATCGGCGTCCGGAATCGCGCACAGGCGCTGGTCCCAGGGGTTGTACGAGGGCGCGAGGTGGATGTCGACCGGATAGTCCTTCGGCAGCCGCGCGACGGCGGCCTTCCGCAGAATCGCCTTCATCGTCCCCGGGCGTCGCCGACTGAGCTGGTACGTGAACATCGAGTAGGCGATGTTCTTGGCTCGCATGATCGAGTAGGCGGGCTTGTCGGGAAGTCGGCGTCGCAGGCGCGCAGCAAGGGGATCCTTGCTCGGTACCGGCGCGATGTAGGTCGGCGAGCGCTGCAGCATCGTCACGTGGGCGGCGGTCTTCGCCAGGGACGGCACGAGCGTGACGGCGGTCGCGCCGCTGCCGATGATGACGACGCGCTTGCCGGCGTAATCGAGGTCGTTTGGCCAGTGCTGCGGGTGCACGATCTCGCCGGCGAAGGTCTCGGAGCCCGGGATGGCGGGGGTGAACCCCTCGTCATAGCGGTAGTACCCCGAGCAGACGGAGAGGAACGAGCAGGTGTACGTGGCGACCTCGCCCTCGCCCTGCCCCGCGTATTCGCCCGCCGAGGTGCGCACGGTGGTGACCGTCCAGCGCGCGGTCACACTCGACCACTCGGCCGAGATGACGCGGGTATTGAGGCGAATGCGCGACTCGAGCCCCTCATCCGCGACCGTGTCACGGATGTACTCGCGGATGGCGTCTCCGTCGGCGATCGCGCTCGCATCCGTCCACGGGCGGAACGAATAGCCGAGGGTGTACATGTCGGAGTCCGACCTGACTCCGGGGTAGCGGAAGAGATCCCAGGTGCCCCCGATGGAGCTTCGGGATTCGAGGATGACGAAGGACTTTTCGGGGCGTTCGCGCTGCAAGTGGCTTGCCGCACCGATTCCGCTGAGCCCGGCTCCCACAATCAACACATCGACGTGTTCAGTCATGGCTTCACTCTATAGACACGGTGTCAAACAAATCAACATTGTGTCTAAACGTGTGGCTATGGTGGTCTTATGACGCGACGCGGACGCCGCCCCGCCCGCATTTCCGGCGACGATCGACAGAACGCCATCCTGTCCGCGGCGGAACGCCTGCTCGCCAGGCGTGCACTCGATGACATCTCGATCGAAGAGTTCGCCCACGGCGCGGGCATCTCCCGGTCGAACTTCTACTTCTACTTCCGATCGAAAGACGAGATGCTGCTCGCGCTGCTCGACCGGGTGATCGCCGAGGTGGATCATCGGGTGGCGGCGCTCCCCCGCGACTTCGACCGCGATCCTGCCGAGGCCTGGCGCCGATCGATCGGAGTGTTCGTCGAGGTGTTCGCCGAGCACCGCGCCGTCTCCACCGCGGCCATCGCCGCGCGGGTTCGCAGCCCAGAAGTGCTCGCCCTCTGGACGGAGGCGATGCAGACCTGGGTGGATTACTCGACCGAGGTCATCGCGGCAGAGCGCGCCAGGGGTGCGGCGCCCGACGGCATAGCCTCGGCCGACCTGGCGGTGACACTGAATCTGATGAACGAGAGGGTGCTCTCGGCCACCTTCGGCAGTGAGAAACTCGCGGTGAATCAGGAGGCGGTGCTCGACGTGCTCGCCACGATCTGGGTGCGGAGTATCTACGGCGCGTCGATTTCCTGAGAGCGGACGAGCACGAGCCACGCACCGATACCGCCTCCGTGGTCACGTTCGGGTTGAGCCTGTCGAGAGCTCTTTCAAGCGGCAATTGATCGGCGCTGCGCTCGTCGTCAGCGGCGATCGCTTCGGCGCGAATGGAGACCGCAACGAAAAGTAGGCCGACGAGAGCCGCGGCGGCCCCGCCGGTGATGACCGCGAATTCGCTCCGGGCCTGGATACGACAGCGATACCGCCCCGCACCGACTCGCACCGACGGCGCGTTCGATGAGGTTTCGCCCCATCCCACTGCGGAGTGATGTAACTCGCGCTCAGACAGCCGCCGCCAATGTGAGCGAATCATGGCCATACTGCAATGCCCGCGTCCGACTGCCCGCGTCCGACACCAGGACAGCGCCGGTTGACGCTTCCCCGTCATCACGGCATGCGATAGCCGGCGGCATGGAACAGTTCTTGCCATTTGTCGGCGATGCGCATCATCCCGGCGACGACGTTGGGCGCGTCGACATGCAGATCGCCATCGTCGATTCGCCAGTCGACCGACACTCGGCCGTGGGGAGTCTCGAGAGACGCCGACGCCCAGGTGGGATCGCCGCCCGGTTGCGGTGCGAGCAGAATCCGGGAATATCCCGGCGCAAGCGGCGAGATTCCGCCGGTGGTGCGGTGCACCCAATCCGCTACGGCTCCGAGTGCGTAGTGGTTGAAGCTGGTCATCTGACCGGGGTTGCTGCTGCCATCCGGAAGCATCGAATCCCAGCGCTCCCAGACTGTGGTCGCCCCCATCGTGACCGAGTAGGGGCAGGACGGGTTCTTGCGCTCGAGCAACAGTCGG
>JAYVNU010000207.1:0-4127 GCA_043758345.1 Lacisediminihabitans sp. | reverse complement strand
CATGATCAGCCGGCGCTGGCGGGCGTGGCTGCCCATCGCCATCTCGGTGATCGTGATCGGCCTGGTCGTCGGACTCATCGTGTGCTGGATACTCGGGGATCTGCTGAACCTCTTCGGGGTGACGCTCTCGTTCGCAAGTCGTGCCTGGTTCGCCGTCTCCGTCGCCGGCTTCGCCCTCGGAATCGCTCGCGGAATCTTCGAGAGAAAGCGACTCACCGTCATCGGTTCGTTCGGGGCCGTCTCGCTCCTCCTTGTCGGTCTCATCGGACTGAACGCCGATCTTGGAGAGTTTCCCAACCTCGGAAACGCCCTCGGCGTCGGTGCCTACCGGCAGCTCGCGATACCGGCGACGCGGGCACACTCGACGATCACTCCGGCGGTGACTCAGGTCATGCCGTCGGTCGGGCGCATCGGAACGGTCGACATCCCCGGAATCGTCTCCCATTTCTCGGCGAGGCCCGCGATCGTCTACCTGCCACCGGCGGCACTACTTCCGCACCCGGTGGCGCTGCCGGTCATCATCATGCTGTCGGGGCAGCCCGGCGGCCCGAGTGATCTCTTCATCAAGGGCCAGATGCAGGCGACCCTGGATGTCTACGCCCACGCCCACAACGGGCTCGCGCCGATAGTCGTCGATGCCGACCAGCTCGGCGCTCCGGCATATAATCCGATGTGCCTCGACTCGGCTCTCGGCAACGCAGCGACCTACCTGACCGTCGACGTGCCGAACTGGATTAGATCGCATCTCACCGTGCGCACCGGGGCGACCAACTGGGCTATCGGTGGTTTCTCCGAGGGCGGGACCTGCGCCATCCAGCTCGGCTCCTCCTATCCGGGCATCTTTGGCGCAATCGTCGACATCTCCGGCGAGGTCGCCCCGTTCCGTGGATCCGTGCAGAACACGATCGCGGTCGCTTTCCACGGTTCTCTCGCGGCCTACCGGGCAGCGATTCCGGCCAACATCCAGAAAGCGCACGGAACGTACAGCGACTCCTTCGCGCTCTTCACCATCGGCGGAAGCGATCTCCGCTACGGTCGCGGTCTCAGGGCCACCGAACGCACTGCGGCGGTCCACAAGATGCAAACCCAGCTCTTCGTTTCGCCCGGAACGGCACACGATTGGCGCACGGTGGCTTACGCTCTCAACCAGTCGATACCTGTCATTTCGAGTCATTGGGGCCTCAGTGGTTGAACGCGTGCTGCGGCGGAATCCCGTCACGCTCGCGATCCTCCTGATCACCGTCGTACTCGCCATCGTCGGGCGTGGGACGCGCGGGCCGTCAGCCGACGTGATCACCGCTTTAGGCACGGGCTATCACCAGGTCGTCGACGCGCATCGTTGGTGGACGCCGATCACCTCGGTCTTCGTGCCCGATGGCGGGTTCGAGCTGGTGCTGGTGCTGGTATCCATCATCTTCGTCATCGGTGCGGCCGAACGACTGCTCGGGTCGGCCCGCACGGTGCTCGCGTTCGTCGTCACGTCGATCGCCGGGGCGGGTGTCGGCATCGTCGTGCAGCAGATCGGCTTCGCGCTGGGTGAGCTATGGTCGCGACGGGTCTATGAGCTCGTGACCCTCGATCCGATGACAGCGGTCGCCGGCACGATCATGACCGCGAGCGCTTTCGCCGGGCCACTCTGGCGACGGCGCATCCGTGTGCTCACGTTCGTCATCGTGCTCGTCTTCCTGCTGTACGGCGGAGACCCGTCAGACCTGTACCGTGCCATTGCAGCCCTCGCCGGGTTCGGTCTCGGCATCCTGCTCCGGCCGGGACCGGGCGCGCTTCGTTGGCAGAGAAGCTCACACCATGAGACGCGCGTCCTCATGTCTGCCGTCGTGGTCATCACGGCGATCGGGCCGACGATCACGATCTTCTCGAAGCTCCGCCTCGGTGCCCTCGCCCCGCTCGGGTCACTATTGAACGACGTGCGCGCGAACGGGCTCAGATCGGTTGACGAGTGCAGCGCTCTCAGCGTCACCCGCGCCTGTCTCCGGGACATGACCATCGAGCGCATCAGCGGAGTCGGCCCGGTGGTGCTGACCATCCTCCCCCTGCTGACGCTCATCGTCGCGGCCGTCGGATTGGCACGGGGACGACGCTTCGGTGCGTGGCTCGCCGTCTCGGTGAATTTTGCTCTCGCTGCCCTCGCCGCTTTCTACTACGGCCTCGTGCCTCGAACTGGCCAGGCTTTCGCCATCCATGTGGCCAATCCCCACTATCTGGAGGTGACGCTCGCGCTCGTCGTGTCGGTGCTCTTGCCGCTCGGCATCGGTATCTTCGTGCTCGCCAATCTCAAGCACGTCACGGTGAAGACGTCGTCTCGCGTTGTGCGCCTCTACCTTGTTTCCATCGCGGCCGCGCTCGCCGTGCTGTCGGTGCTCTATGTCGGTGTCGGCTGGATCAGTCGCAACGGTTTCCATCCGCACGTCACCCTCATGGATCTGGTCCTCGACCTCCCCGACAGGTTCGTGCCGATCGGGTTCCTCCGCACGGAACTGCTCACGTTCCTCCCCACCGACCCGGCCGCGAGTTTCCTCTACTACTGGATCGGGCCGATCTTGTGGTTCGTCGTCATCGTCGGAGCGTTCGTCGTCGTATTCACGAGCGGCTCGCGCTCCTACTCCGTCGGGCTCTTCCGAATCCGCTCGCTACTTCGCGCGGGCGGTGGCGGGTCACTCGGATACTGGTCGACCTGGCAGGGTAACTCCTATTGGTTCACGCCGGACGGAAGCGCGGCGGTCGCCTATCGTGTTGCCAACGGTGTTGCCCTCACCAGCTCCGATCCGATCGGATCCGCGGATGCCGCCGCCGCCGCCATCCCGCTTTTCGCGCGATATTGCGACGACAATGGACTGACCCCGGTGTTCTACTCCATCCACGACTCGAGCCTCGCGGTCTGCGAGTCGATGGGCTGGTCGTCGATGAGCGTGGGTGACGAGACAGTGATCCATCCCGGCTCGTGGGAGACGACGGGCAAGCGCTGGCAAGACGTACGCACGTCGATCAACCGCGCCGAGCGAGCGGGAGTGCGATCACTGTGGACGAGCTATGCGGACCTCTCGGCCGCACACGCGCTGCAGATCGGCGAGATTTCTGAGGCCTGGGTCGCGGAAAAAGACCTCCCGGAGATGGGATTCACTCTCGGAGGCATCGACGAGCTCCGCGACCCCGACGTGCGCCTGATGATCGCCTGCGATTCGGATGACCGTGTCATCGGCGTCACCAGCTGGCTTCCGAGTTGGACCGACGGAAAGATCACGGGCTGGACTCTTGATTTCATGCGCCGCGCGCCTGAGGGGATGAACGGGATCATGGAATTCCTCATCGCCCGTTCCGCGGAGTACTTCAAAGAGGAGGGCATCACCACGATGAGCCTGTCTGCGGCGCCTCTCGCTCGCGGCGATGTCGAAGATGCCCCCGACACGACCGAGCGCTTCCTCGGCTACATCGGAGCACGGCTGGAGCCCGTTTATGGGTTCCGTTCGCTATTCACGTTCAAACGCAAGTTCCAGCCGGAGTTCCGTCCTCTATCGATGGCCTATCCAGACTCGCTCAGGCTGCCGGCAATCGGACTCGCACTCGCACGGGCGTACGTTCCTTCGCTCTCGCTGAAGCAGAGCATCCAGTTCGTCCGCGGTCTGAATTGAACGTCAGCGGGTAGCGGACGTCACCAGGTATTCGGTGCGGTCGTAGTCGGCCTCCCGCGGGATCGTGATCCAGGTAGAGCCGTCTTCCCGGGACTCGAATCGCGGCCGGACCGTATATCGCTTTCGGCCGCCGGCCGCACGGATTGCGTCCTCCGAGTCGGAGCTCTCCGCGAGCCGCATCAGGTTCAGCAGTGTCGGAAAGATGATGGACCGATCGCCGGCGAGTGTTCTTTTTACAGCCGCGGCGGGGCTGACCCACTCGAATCCGACGGTTTCGCCGCCATCCGAAACCGCCTTCTGGCCGAGAGGCGCGCGGGCGAGGAAGAACCTCGTATCGAAGCGGCGAGCGTCGTGCTCAGGGGTGATCCAGTGGGCGAAGGGGTGGATGTCGCCGAGCGGAAGCAGGGCGTGGGCGTCGTGGATGAGGCGGCGGAATGGGGTGGATCGAGTCATCCGTCCCGCCGGATCCTCGCCCTTCGG
>JAYVNU010000206.1:0-4133 GCA_043758345.1 Lacisediminihabitans sp. | reverse complement strand
TGGCAGCGAGTCGACGGGGTCGACCGCGTCGGGCGGATTCGCTGTCATGGGGCAAGCCTACGGGCGATTCGCACCGAAGGGCTGGGAGTGCCGCGAAGGCGATTCGACTAACGTAAAGACGTGGCAAAACGGGACGCACCGATCGGGCAGGGACTGCTCTACGGCGTCTACCAGAACCGCATCCGCCGCTGGCTGATGACGCAGCAGCGGCCACGACACGTCGCGATGATCGTCGACGGCAACCGGCGCTGGGCGAAGCAGAACTCGCTCGAGACGGCAGCCCACGGGCATCGGGCCGGAGCCGCGAAGATCCCCGAATTCCTCACCTGGTGCGAAGATCTCGGCATCTCGGTCGTCACCCTCTACCTGCTCTCGAGCGACAACGTCAGCGGGCGCTCGACGGAGGAGCTTGACGAACTGTTCGAGATCATCTCCGACCTGGCGAGCGAGGTCGCACGGTCGCGGGACTGGAAAGTGCAGCACGTCGGTCGAATGGAGGGGCTTCCGGCGACCCTCGTCACGGCCCTCACCGATGCCGAGAGGCGCACGGAGGGCAACACCGGTCTCCACGTCAATCTCGCGGTCGGCTACGGCGGACGTCGGGAGATAGCGGATGCGATGCGCAGCATCCTGCGCGACCATGGCAAGGAGGGCGGCACGATCGAAGAACTCGCCGAGCTGCTCACCCCGGAACTGATCGGCGACCACCTCTACACTGGCGGACAACCGGATCCGGACCTCGTCATCCGCACCTCCGGCGAGCAACGCCTCAGCGATTTCATGCTCTGGCAGAGCGCGCACAGCGAGTTCTACTTCGTCGAGGCCTTCTACCCCGACCTTCGAGAGGTCGACTTCCTGCGCGCCCTCCGCGACTACGCACGGCGACAGCGACGCTACGGGAGCTGATCCGCCCGCCGGCGGTCGAGCAGACGCTACATTGAACACACCATGGTCAGCATCGATGACTTCGTCGCCCGTTTCGACGAGGAGCCCGGCTACCTCGATTTCGCGCGCGTCGGACCGATCGGCCGATCGGTCATCGAGGAGGAGCGGGCCCAGAGCGAACTGCTGAGCCGCGCGCGTTTCGGCAGCCTCGACGCCCTCGACCGGCAGGGTGCCCGCGTGCGTTCGGCGGTCGCCGCCCTGACCGGTTTCCGCGATGACCAGGTGGTGTTCCAGCCGAACACGTCGACCGGCCTGATGCACGTGATGTTCGGAATCACCGGCGGGGTGCTGCTCTCGCCGGCGGAGTCCCCCTCGCTGACCTTCGCGGCGGGGCGGGCATCCGATGCGCTCGGGGTTCTGAACCCGGTGTGGCTCGAGACCGACGGCGGACCGGTCACTCCGAATGTCATCCGTGACCAGCTCACCACGAGCGTCGTCGCCGTCGCCGTCAGCCTCGTCGACTCCCGCACCGGGTATCTCGTCGATCTCGACGGCATCCGCCAGGTGATCGGGGACCGCCTGCTCATTGTGAACGCGATGCAGGGCTTCGGCATTGTGGATGCCCCGTGGGAGGTAGCGGATGTCGTGGCGTCGGGCGGCCAGAAGTGGGTACGAGCCGGGTGGGACACCGGCTTTCTCGCCCTCAGCGATCGCGCCGTCGACCACCTCACCCCGGTCTTCTCGGGCTTCAGCGCGACCGACGCCGACGAAACCCCGCTGGACGCCGTGCTTCCGCCAACCCGGGGGGCCGGCGCATTCAGCATCAGCAACCCGAGCCCGCTTGCCGAGGCTCGGCTTTCGATGGCCCTCGAAGACATCGGCGGCGTCGGAGTCTTCGAGATCGGTTCACGTCTCGCCGAGAAGGTCTCGCGAATCATCGACCTCGCCGACGAGTTCGCGATCGCCGTCGTATCCTCGCGTGCCGAGAACGAGAGGGCGGGCATCGTGGTGCTCGAACCGGCCACCGACCAGCTGACGGTGCTCGCCGCGTCGCTGTTCAATCACGGGGTGACCTCGACGACTCGGCAGGGTAGGGTACGGCTGAGCCCACACGTCTCGACCGACGACGAAACCTTCCAGATGCTCGCTGCGGCCTTCATGAGCTACGCGACAGCCGTGACGGTCTGAGCCGGTGGTCGAGAGTTAACCTGCGCGAAATGCTCCGTTGGCGTGTCGATTTTGTTTTGGGAACTACAGCGACGTAGTTTCGGTGCATCAGGCATGGAGCCTGGTCGAGACGGCCACATAAAGTTCGTTTCGGTACGTGTCATGGCCGTCGCGCGACTGGATCCTGGTGCTCAGCATCCGGGGATGGAGTTCTCGTGGCCGCAATGGAAAACAAGACCAGCAAGCCTCGCCAGTCAGACTCGTCAGCCAAGCAGGCGGAGCGCACTTATGTGCTCGACACCTCAGTGCTGCTGTCTGACCCGAAAGCGATCTTCCGCTTCTCGGAACACGCGGTCGTGCTGCCGGTCGTCGTCATTTCGGAACTCGAGGCGAAACGACACGATCCCGAGATCGGCTACTTTGCCAGGCAGGCGCTTCGTAACCTCGACGAACTGCGCATCCAGCACGAGCGTCTCGACTTCCCGATCGCGGTCGGTGACGGCGGATCGCTCCGGGTCGAACTCAACCACTCGAACATGTCGGTGCTGCCATCGGGACTGCAACTGAACGACAATGATTCTCGCATCCTCGCCGTCGCCCTCAATCTGTCGAACGACGGACTCGACGTGGTCGTCGTCTCGAAAGACCTCCCGCTGCGTGTCAAGGCGGCCTCCATCGGACTCGCCGCCGAGGAGTACCGTGCGGAACTCGCCGTCGACTCCGGCTGGACCGGAATAGCGGATGTCACCCTCGGCTCCGAGCAGATGTCACAGCTGTACGACGAAGAGCAGCTTGCGACCCGCCTCGTCGGCGACATGCCCGTTAACACCGGTCTCGTCATCCACTCCGATCGTGGATCGGCTCTCGGTCGCGTCACCGAGCGCGGAAAGTTGCGTCTCGTTCGCGGAGACAGGGACATCTTCGGCCTGCATGGCCGTTCGGCCGAACAGCGCCTCGCCATCGACATGCTGCTCGATCCGGAGATCGGAATCGTCTCCCTCGGCGGTCGGGCGGGAACGGGAAAGTCCGCCCTCGCCCTCTGCGCCGGACTCGAGGCGGTGCTCGAGAAGCAGCAGCACAAGAAGATCATGGTGTTCCGCCCGCTCTACGCAGTCGGTGGGCAGGAGCTCGGATTCCTGCCGGGAGACGCCAGCGAGAAGATGAACCCGTGGGCGCAGGCCGTCTTCGACACGCTCGGATCGGTCGTCTCGCAGAATGTGCTCGACGAGGTCGTAGAGCGGGGGATGCTCGAGGTGCTTCCGCTCACCCACATCCGAGGGCGCTCGCTTCACGATGCCTTCGTGATCGTCGATGAGGCGCAGTCTCTCGAACGCAACGTGTTACTCACGGTGCTCAGCCGCATCGGGCAGAACTCGCGCGTCATCCTGACCCACGATGTCGCTCAGCGCGACAACCTGCGGGTCGGGCGTCATGATGGGGTTGCTTCGGTCATCGAGACGCTCAAGGGCCACGCGTTGTTCGGGCACATCACCCTCACCCGGTCGGAGCGTTCGGCCATCGCGGCACTTGTCACCGAGATGCTCGAATCGAACGAGCTGACCTGATCCGAACGACCTGACCTGATCCGAACGACCTGATCTGATCCGAACGACCTGGCTCGATCCGGTCCGCGCGACCACCGGCGTCCTGCCTTTTTCTAGGGCATCGGTGGCGCGCGGCTCCCACCTCTTCCGAGGGTAGACAGCTTACTCTCTAGGGGTGCGCCTGACGATGACCGTGATCCTTCTTGGGCTCGCCGTGCTCACGGTCTGGGGGGCCGTCGCGCCCCGTGGCCAGTGGCGTGTGCTTGCAGCCTGGACGCGGCGCAATCCCTACGCGAGCGAACCGGGACCGGTCTCCGTCGGTGTGCACCGCGCATTCGCGATCGTCGCCACGATCACCCTCGGCTATGCCGGATGGGGGTTGCTCGACGTGCAGCAGAAGTCGGCTCCCAGGGCTGCCGCGCCGACGAGCGTCGTGCAGCGGCTCTGGGGTTCACCGGATCCGCACGTCGTCAATCGCGTAGTCCCCCCGATCCTCGCGCCACCGAATGGACTCGTGCAGCAGCCGATCCTTCGCTA
>JAYVNU010000205.1:0-4173 GCA_043758345.1 Lacisediminihabitans sp. | reverse complement strand
GATGCGCTGCTTGAGCAGGTAATCGCCTCCCCCGTCGCGCTGCTCCAGCAGCTCGGTTGCGTAGCGGCGTGGATCGCGCGGCGGCAGACCTCGTGCACTCCGCAAGATCGACTATGGAAACCGTAACGGCTCCGGCAGTACTTCCGGAAGCACAGCGACCTGAGCATCCATAGCGCCGAAACTCTCACACTGATCTCCGCGAAGCTCAATGACCGTCCACGAAAACGCCTCAACTGGCGAAGCCCCGGCCAAGTTTTCCCCGCCAAGCTAAGATCACACACGCCAGGCAGTGTTGCGACGACCGCTTGAATTCACCGTTCCGGCGGGCTCGGGGTCGACGCGACCGATGTCTCCGGTGTCGAGCCACCCGTCGCGCACAAGCTCGCCCTCGGCGACGATTCCGTCGCGAAGGTAGGCCGCGAACACGGTCGGCCCGGAGGCGACCAGCAGTCCGGTCTCGCGGACCGGAAAATCCCGCCATTCGCCCGATTGTGGATGGGCTGCCACGGCCTTTACCTGCTGGTCCGGGAGTCTCTGCCCGATCGCTCCCAGACGATCGACGCCCGAAAACGACAGGGCGCTCACACAGGTCGCTTCCGTCAGTCCATACCCCTCGAGCAGCTCGACCCCGGTGTGCTTCGCAAAACCGACCGGACAGCGACGGGAGCGGGGCCGCGCCGACGGCCCGGATGCGCAGCGTCGAGATGTCGGCATCCACCGGCACTTGGGCGAGCGCGCCATACACCGTTGGAAAGGCGGACCTCCCGGAGATGCGATAGTGCTCGATTATCTTCCAGAAGCGACCGAGGATCTCGCGGTCGCGGTATGCGAGCGGAGGCGCCCAGATCGACCGGCGACCAATGAACAGCGGGGCGAGACCCGTGACGAGCAGCGCATTGACATGGAAGAGCGGCAACCCGGCGATCAGCGGATCCCTGGAGTTCAGGCTCTCGCTCGCCGCCAGCATCCACGCCATGGAGACCGGGTTCGCGTGGGTGTGCGCGGCGATCTTCGGAACTCCGGTGGTTCCGCCGGTGTAGAAGGAGGCGGTGATGTCGGTCACCGCCGGTGGACATCAGCATCGCGAGGATGCGCTCGCTGGTGTTCGGGATGAGGATGCCGACGGCATCCGTGCGGATGATCCCGAGACGCGATATCGCATTCACCACCTGGGTGGCGCGCGCCCTGAGTCCGCCGAAGGTGAGCGTGATCGGGGTGTTCCACGCCTGGGCTGCCGGAAGGAAGCTGACGGCGGCGACTTCGGGCCAGCTTTCGGCCGTCCGTTCGAGGGGCGCGTAGGTACTCGACGGCAGGCCCCTGCTCTCAAGAGGATGCTGCTCGATCGCCGGCACATCAGCCGGTCCTCGGTGGCGCGGCCAGAGGGCTATCGAGCGCAGCGCCGCGCTCGGGGTTGCGGCGGTCATCACGTGTAGTCGACTCGATTTCTCTGTTCGCCGAGGTCGACTGCTCGTCGTCCGTGGCGATGCGGGCGGCGATGACGTCACCGTTTTGGAAGTAGCGGGGGTTCTTCGCCTCGCGGCGGAAGAAGATATCCCACTTTTGTTCCGGTCGAAGCCGGAGTCCTTCGCGTGCGTGCGGTAGTCCACTATCTGGGCGGCGACACTGATCGGCGCGGTCACGGGCCGACAGCAGTGCAAGCTCGGCGACCTCGGTCGTCTTGCCCGACGCAAGCGTGGCAGCGGCATCCGCTATCGCCGGACGATCCGCGAGCAACTCGGCCGTCGTCGATGCCTTCGTGGCGACCTTCAGGGCGCGAGAGGTCTTCGGATCTTCCACCCACCATCCATCGGCCGTCCTGAGGATGGAAGTGGTCAGGAGGACATCGCTTTCAGAATGAATGAGGAGACGGCCGGTGGTCAGATCGTTGTCATCGGCATGGAGAGGGTCCCGGATCTCGCCGACACGTGCGGGGGACGGCGAGGTCCCGAGGAAGTCGCGCGTCACCGGCGGCCCCCACTGGGCGAGGCCGGATGCCGACATCGGAGCACAGCCGCACTCGATCGACGAGTCGAACATGTCGCCGTCGGCGAAATGCTCGACCATGAGCTTGTCGGGATCACGCCAGCAGTCGAACAGCTGGCTGCCCTGAACGTGACGGCCGATTCCCCATGTGCGCTGATAGCCGCGTTCGGCGAGAGAGGAACCACCGGCGCCGATCGCGTCGAGATCGGTCACCCGGTAGGCCGAGTGCAGGTATCCCTTACCGGGGCTAGATGCATCGCGAGTGAGCATGGACGAGGCAGCAGGAACGCGGATGGATCGGCGTGGAGGACGCCCGTCTCGCGCTCTCCGGCCTCGGCGGAACGATCTTCGCCGGTCTCTACGTGCTTCTCGTCGACCCGGACACCGATCAGGACTCGAAGATCAGGCAACTCACCGAGCAGTCACTGCGTCTACTCGGTGTGCCCGTCGAAGAAGCTCGGGCGCTTGCCGTCGCCCCCGTTCCCCGCAGGTTGCCGCTGTCCGGTAGGGCGATATCCTCCAGCACCAGCGGCCGTCCGATCGGCTGGATTCCGGTCGTTGCCGCGCATCCGCTACCGCCCGTGCGTCACGCGTGCGGCTGAGCCGCCGCGGTGGCAGGGGAGGGCTTTGCTGTGCGCCGGGAGAGCTGCACGACGCCGGTCACCGCGATGATTCCGGCGATGGCGAACACGATCCCGGCCCAGAGCGGAGCGGATGCCGCCTCCCCGAGCACGATGATGCCGACCGACACCCCGACGATGGGGTCGATGACCGTCAGCCCGGCGACCACGAGTTCCGGGGAACCGGATGAGTACGCCGTCTGCTGGAAGTAGCTGCCGAGAATCGCGGCCGCGATGAGCCCCACGAAGCACACGATGGTGAGCGAGTCTGCCGGCGTGAGATGGAATCCACCCTGTAAGAGGGTCTGAACGCGGGTGATCAACACCTTGGCAAGGGTCGCGACGAAACCGAAGAGCACCCCGGCCGCGATCACATAGACGATGCGCGAGAGGCGCGACCTGAAGTAGGCGAACACCACGATGCAGGCCGTGAGCACGACAGCGAGGATGATGAGCACCACCACCAGCTGAGGATTCTGCAGCGGGCTCGTGGTCGTGGTGAGGGCCGCCACGATGACGAACAATCCGACGCCGCCGACGCACAGTCCAATGGATCTCTTCACGTCGCGGGCCAGCTTGGCGTGGCTGGAACGAGCCGTCAGCACGGCCGTGATCACGAGCGCGAGGGCGCCGAGCGGCTGCACGACCGTCAACGGCGCGAGGTACAGACTGAGGAGTTGGAGCACGATCGCGAACGCGAGCATGCCGGTACCGGCCAGCCACGATGGGCGGCGGGCGAGAGCCACGAGCTGTGCCAGACCGAGCGTTCGGGACGAGCCGGCAGGCCGGGCATCACTGACTTTCGCCACACCGCGCTGCTGGTATTCGGCTCCGAAGGCGAGGAAGACGCAGCCGACGAGGGCGACCGGGATGCCGAGGGCCTGGAGCGGCGAGAGCGACACGGCGTGCAAGCCGCCGCCGGCCGCGACGGCCAGGTGGGGAGAGATCGGAACCGTTTCCAACACCCACGGGATGGTACCCGCACTTGCCCGAGATCGGAACGTGTGCGGTACCTCGGATCATCTGAGAGTCGCGCGGTGGCGAAGCGGTTGGCCGGCCGCCCCTCTCCCCCGTCCATCCTGGTGATCTCCGCCGCCAACGACGTCGAGAACATTCGCGCCGCACTCCGCCTCGGAGTCGCTCACTACCTCGTCAAACCGTTCGCTTTCTCCGCGCTCGCGGAGAGACTCAGCTCGGTACGCGCCATGTCGACCCAGATCGAGGGGTTTCCCGAGGAGGCGGCGCAGAGGGGATGTCGATGCACTCTTCGAATCGTTCCGCCCTGCCCAGGCTCGGGAGATCGAGCACCTAGCCCCACCTGCAGCCGGTGTACCGGGCCCTGGCCACCAGCTCGAGCGGTAGCTCGGCAATGGATGTCGCGGCCAGGGTCGGCATCAGCCGAACGACCGCTGACGCGCTACTCGTTCGATTTCACGTATTGCTCCGGGCCTTCGTCGTGCGCTTCGATCCCTGCCGCGTGCTCGGCTTCGAACGCGCAGAAGTCCACGGCGATCGTGTGGCGCTCCTCCCGGCTGACATGCCTGCGGAAGTCGGTGAGTCCCTGGCGATC
>JAYVNU010000204.1:0-4180 GCA_043758345.1 Lacisediminihabitans sp. | reverse complement strand
TGACCATGACCGCGTCCGCGGGCAGCGTGCGTGCGGCCTTGAGGGCGGATGCCACGGCCATGCCGCTTGACCCTCCGACGAGCAGTCCCTCCTCGCGGGCAAGGCGCCGGGTCATGTCGAAGGACTCGGCATCGGAAGAGGCGATGATCTCGTCGACGACGGAACCGTCATAGGCCTCTGGCCAGAAGTCCTCTCCCACTCCCTCGACGAGATAGGGGCGACCGGTGCCGCCCGAGTAGACCGAACCTTCCGGGTCGGCGCCGATGATGGTGACCGCGCCGTGCGAGACCTCTTTGAGGTATTTGCCCACTCCGCTAATCGTGCCGCCGGTGCCGACACCCGCCACGAAGTGGGTGATCTCCCCCTCGGTGTCTCGCCAAATCTCGGGCCCGGTGGTCTCGTAGTGGCTCAGCGGTCCGTTGGGGTTCGCATACTGATTGGGCTTGAAGGCACCCGGAATCTCGCGGGCCAGCCGATCCGAGACCGAGTAATAGGACTCGGGGCTATCCGGCGCCACCGCGGTCGGGGTCACAACGATCTCGGCACCGTAAGCCAGCAGCACGTTGCGCTTCTCCTCGCCCACCTTGTCGGGCAGTACGAAGACACACCGGTAGCCACGTTGCTGGGCCACGAGGGCCAGCCCGATGCCGGTATTGCCCGAGGTGGGCTCGACAATCGTGCCGCCGGGTTTCAGCAGGCCGTCCCGCTCTGCAGCATCGATGATGCGCGTCGCGATGCGGTCTTTCGACGACCCACCGGGGTTGAGGTACTCCACCTTCACGAGAACGGTGGCGGCGAGGCCATCCGTCACCCGGTTGAGCTTCACGAGGGGAGTATTGCCGACAAGGTCGATCACGCTATTGGCGAACTTCATAGTGCTGCCAACTTACCAGCGAGCCCTGCGGGCCCCGCGGGTTAATCAGTGCTGCGTCACCTGCTGCTGATACAAGCGGGCGTACACACCATCGGCGGCGGTGAGCTCAGCGTGAGTGCCCTGCTCCACGATCCGCCCGCCATCGACGACAAAGATGACATCGGCCGAGACGATCGTAGACAGTCGGTGCGCGATGGCGATCGTGGTGCGACCGGCCGAGGCCGTATCCAGAGCCTCCTGTACTGTTCGCTCGGAAATCGAATCGAGAGCGCTGGTGGCCTCGTCGAGAATCAGCACTCGTGGATCTTTGAGCAGCACGCGGGCGATGGCGATGCGCTGCTTCTCGCCGCCGCTCAGCCGGTAACCACGCTCCCCCACCACGGTGTCGTAGGCCAGCGGGAAGGACGCGATGGTGTCGTGGATGTTGGCCGCTCGCGCCGCTTGCTCGAGCTCGGCATCCGTGGCCGTCGGTTTTGCGTAGCGCAGGTTCTCCGCGATCGTGGCGTGGAACAGGTAGGTCTCCTGGCTCACGATTCCGATGTTCGCCACCAGCGAGTCCTGCTCTAGCTCCCGCACGTCATTCCCGGCGAACAGAATTCGGCCGCCGGTGACGTCGTGGAAACGCGGGATGAGGTACGACACCGTGGTCTTGCCGGCTCCCGATGGCCCGACGAAGGCCGCAAACTGGCCGGGCTCGATCGAGAACGAGACGCCCTTGAGGGTGGGCGGGGTGTCCTTCCCCGAGTCCGGATAGGAAAAGACGACGTTCTCAAACTGCACACGCCCCAACTTGGCGCTGTCGACCGGATGCGCGTTCGGGGCATCCGAGATCGCGGTATGCAGGTCGAGGTATTCGAAAATGCGGGCGAACAGCGCCTGCGAAGTTTGCAGGTCGAGCGCCACGCGCATGAGTCCGAGCAGCGGCCACATGAGCCGTGCCTGCACGGTGGTGAAGGCCACGATCGTGCCGGCGGTGACGACGACGTTATGAAAAAGCAGCCAGGCAGTGCAGAGGTAGATCACAGCAGGGATGATGGCGAGGAAAATCTGCACCATCGCGAAGAACCACTGGCCGCTCATCTGCTCGCGCACCTGCAGTGAGACCTGCGTGTCGTTCTCGTTCGAGTACCGACCGACCTCTGCGCCCTGCTGGTTGAAGCTCTTGGCGAGCAGGATTCCAGAGACCGAAAGAGTCTCCTGCGTGATCGCCGTCATGTCACTCAGCGATTCCTGCGTCTTCGTCGCGATCTTCGCCCGCACGCGCCCCACCCGGCGCTGGGCGATGACAAGAATAGGCATCAGGATGATCGCGACGACAGTGAGCTGCCAGGACAGCAGCAGCATCGCGACGAACGCGGCGATGACGGTCACGGTGTTGCCGAGAACGCTCGAAACCGTATTGGTGAGCACGTTGGCCACACCGCCGACGTCGTTCTGCAGTCGGGATTGGATGATGCCGGTCTTCGTTCGGGTGAAGAACGCGAGTTCCATCCGCTGCAGGTGACTGAAGAGGCTCACCCTCATCGACCCCATGACCCGGTTGCCCACCGTCGCCGTCAGGTAGGTCTGGGCGACCCCGAGGGCCGCCGACGCAATGTAGAGCAGCACCATCGCGGCGACGATCTCGATCAGGACCGGGAAGTTCGGATGCCCGGCCGGCGGGAAGAGCCCGCGGTCGAATGCGCTTCTGGTCAGGAGCGGTGGGACGACGGAGAGTCCGGCGCCGACAACAACGAGCGCCCCCGTCAGGATGAGAGCCGGGCGGTGCGGCGCGAACAGTTTCGCGATGCGCGGGAGGAGGTCGGGAATCTTCGGGGCGTCGGCATTGCGAGCCTTCTGCGCATCGGCGTCTCCACCACTGATGCGGCCCCTCGGCCGCGCACCGCCATGCATACCGCTCACGCGTTGAGCCTACGCACGGCTACCGTCACCGACGCGCGAATTCGCCATCGGCGAAACAGCCCCGAGCGATGGACGCCCCGCATGCAGAGCGTCCATCGTCGTGTGGTTGCGGAATACGGATGCTGAGCATCCCATTCCATCGGGGGCTGAGCCGCCCCCGTCCGAAGCGCGCGGAGCCCAGGGCTAGACAGAGGGTAAGGCCATCTAGTACCTGCGCCGGGTCGGGGGAAACTCGGTGGAGTGGTGCTGTGGGACTCGAGATTCTCGCCCCAATACGCCACCATTATGGTGGACAGGCAAGCACGTGTGCAACTGCGATTATGCGCGGATTAAGGCGAAAAGAGCGTCGCCCGATTATCGGGCGACGCTCCTTCAAAAGGTCGTACTCTTTTGCTGTGCCCGTTGCCGGGCGCACCCTACTTGAGGGTGACGGTGGCGCCGGCCGCTTCGAGCTGGGCCTTCGCCTTGTCTGCTGCGTCCTTGCTCACACCCTCGAGCACGACGCCCGGGGCGCCGTCAACGACGGCCTTGGCCTCGCCGAGTCCGAGGCTCGTGAGCGAGCGGACCTCCTTGATGACCTGGATCTTCTTCTCGCCTGCAGCCTCGAGGACGACGTCGAACGCCGTCTTCTCTTCGACCTCTTCGACCGGAGCGGCCGTTCCAGCGGCAGCGGCAGCCGCGACGGGAGCCGCCGCGGTGACTTCGAAGACCTCTTCGAATTTCTTGACGAACTCGCTGAGCTCAATGAGCGTGAGCTCCTTGAAACCCTCGATGAGCTGGTCGCTTGTCAGCTTTGCCATGATGTATCTCCTTCAGTTTCTGTGATTAATAACCGTGTACCGAGCGGAGCTCAGGACGCGGAATCCTGCTTCTCGCGCAACGCGTCGACCGTGCGAACGGCCTTCGACAGCGGTGCGTTGAACAGATATGCTGCGCCGAACAGCGAGGCCTTCATGGCGCCGGCCAGCTTCGCCAGCAGCACCTCCCGGGTCTCGAGGTCGGCGAGTTTGATGACCTCTGCAGGGGTAAGGGGGTTACCGTCGAAGTAACCGCCCTTGATCACGAGCAGTGGGTTTGCCTTGGCGAAGTCGCGAAGTCCCTTGGCGACGGTGACGGGGTCACCATGCACGAATGCGATCGCGGACGGTCCGACAAGCTCCTCGTCGAAAGACGAGATTCCTGCCGCATTGGCCGCGATCTTGGTCAGCGTGTTCTTCACCACGGCGTAAGTCGCGTTCTCACTGAGGGTGGTGCGCAACGTCTTCAGCTGCGCGACAGTGAGCCCGCGGTACTCAGTGAGCAATACGGCGTTCGAGTCACGAAAACGGTTCGTGAGCTCGGCAACCGAAGCTTCCTTGTTCGCCATGTGGCTCCTCATTCATAGTGGTGGTACTTTTCAGCGCC
>JAYVNU010000203.1:0-4185 GCA_043758345.1 Lacisediminihabitans sp. | reverse complement strand
GGTGGAGGGCGATAATCGTAGCCACTGGATCGCGGTTCTCCGGAAGCGACAGCTCACCGACCAGCGTGAGGCCGTCAGCGGTATGCAACTCGATGTCTTCACGCCGTGCCGGGAGAAGGATGCTGCCTGTGATGTCCATCATCCGCGCGTCACCTGATCTTCCAGCAGTGGTTGTGCCAGTGCCGCCGGGCCGCGACATCGTCGGCCTCACCCATGAGTCCATCGGCTCGCCAGGCGACGGTGTGCGGGGTCCTCGGTGCGATCTCGAGCCCGCAGCCCGGACAGGTGTAGACCTTCACCGCTGTCGAAGCCGAGACCGTCTGCACGTTCCACGCACCATCGCGCTTCGTCTCGACGTGAAGCGAGCCCCACAGCGCCCGCGACAGGTCTTCACCGTCATCGCCTGGCGCTGATCCCCCACGTCGGGGGCGATTGGAACGGGGCACCCGACCAGCCTACGAGGTCCTCGTGCAGCCGACCCTCCGAAAGCCAGCGGCCGCTAGTACCAACCGGATGACTGGCTGTGCGCCCAGGCCCCACAGGGGGTTCCGTACCGGCCGCCGATGTAGCCGAGGCCCCAGGTGATCTGGGTTGTCGCATCCGTCTGCCAGTTGGGGCCGGCCGAGGCCATCTTCGAGCCGGGAAGGGCCTGTGGGATGCCGTAGGCGCCGCTCGCATTTCCGGCCGTCGTGCTCCAGTGCGACTCCCGATTCCACAGCGCGACGAGGCAGGAGAACTCGCTGTCACCCCAGCCGCGTGCCTGCAGCATTCCATAGGCGATCTGCTGGGCGTCGCCGGCCGGAACAGCGGCAGCCAGAGGCCCGACCGGCACTTTCGCCACCGGTGGAGCGACCGGGATCGGCTTCGTCACGGTGTAGCCGTCGCGGCCGGTCTGGGCGACGAACAGCACGTCGACGGAGAGGCTCTGCACCTTCACCGGGGCAGACGTCCCCATGTCTGCCGACGCCGTAGGCGCATTGGTCGGGGCGATGACGACCACGACGACGAAGGCGAGTGCGGCCGAAAAGGAGAAGACCTGAAGCGAGCCGGGGAGGCGAAGGTGCCGCCCGGAAGGATTGTCTCGACCGACACCTGTGGTGCTCGGGGATGACATGAACCTCGATTGCCTAGCCATATGCCGAAAATTTTAGCCCATCCGCGGCCAAAAAGCCCATCGAGGCGATGGAGTGCCGCCTTTCGGGTCAGCCGTCGAGCTAGCGGACCGCCAGCATCACGTTGATCACGGCATCCAGGAGAAGGTCGACTTGGGCCTCACGGTAACCGCCCCGCTCCGGCCGGAAGCCGACCGTGCGCACCTGCTCGATGCTCATCGGCCGACCCTCTTTGAAGTAGCCGGTAAGCCTGTCCGTGAAGGCGTCGACGTCTTTGGGGTGATAACCGTAGGCGAGGAATCCGACACGATCGAAGCGGTGACCCTCTGGACGGCCGAGGCGATTCAAGATCTCCTGGGCGATGGTGCGTGCCTCGGTGTACCAGGCCTCATCACCCTGTGCCTGGACGACCCGCTCACGCTCGCGGGTCGCAAATGCGTCTTCGAGACGCTCGAGCGCCGCGTCGACGTGCTCCGCAGAATATCCGCCCTTCTGCATGTCGAACGCCATCCGGCGGATGGTGGTGGAGTTCACGGCGACCGGTGCGTTCGGGTCAGCGGTGTAGGCCTGGCGGGCATCCTCGAGGAAGTCCTCGACCTGGTCAATGCTGTAGCCGCGGCGCGAGGCCCTTGTACGCGGAAAAGTTGTGCTCACGCGGCTATTCTGCCCTACCGGTCGGGATTCGAGGCTGAGCGCCTCGCCACCGCGGCCGGGCGCGTCAGTGCGGGGCGAAGATCAGGAACAGGATGTACGCCGCTCCGGCACTTGGGAGAGTCGAGTCGAGCCGGTCGAGGAATCCGCCGTGGCCAGGCAGGAACGTGCTGATGTCTTTGATGCCGAGATCCCGTTTGATCAGCGACTCCGTCAGGTCGCCGATCGTGGCGGTGAAGACCATGACGGCACCGAACACCAGTCCGAACCACCACGGTTGGTGAAGCATGAAAAGAGAGAGCAGCACGCCGGCGAGGAGTGCGACGACGACCGAGCCAGCGAAGCCCTCCCAGGTCTTCTTCGGGCTGATCCGCGGAGCCATCGGATGCTTGCCGAACGTCAGCCCGGACGCATAAGCGCCGGTATCGACGGCGACGACGACGACGAGGAAGGCGAGTGTCCAGAACTGGCCCCCGTCTCGCGCCGTGAGCACGACGGTGAGACTCGCGAGAAAGGGGACGTAGACCTGAACGAGTGAGCCCGCAGCGAGGTCGGCCAAGTACTGCCGAGACGGAATTCGATTGGCACGCGGGATCAGCTCGGCCGTGCGCCAGAGGGCGACGAAGACGATTGCGGCCAGAAGGCCGAGCCAGGCTCCGGTCGCACCCCAGAAGAATGCGGCCGGCACAACGGCGACGCCGCCGATGATCGTCGCCACGCGGGGAACGTCCCGCCCGGCGAAGCGCAGAGCACTGGCGAGTTCGTAGGCCGTGAATCCGATCAGCAGGGCCCCGAAGATCATGAAGAACGCCTTCTCGATCAGCAGGCTGACGAGAAGGCCACCACCGAGGCCGAGGCCGATGAGAATGGCGACCGGAAGGTTTCTTCCGGTGCGCACGACGATGCGCTCGTTTGTTGCGTCGATCTGCGCGCGAGTCGCCGCAACCTGGGTCTTGAAGTCCTCCTCGATCACGTGCGCGCGCGCCTCCATCCCGGCACGCTGAAACAGCCGTCGACGCTTATTCGGTCTCGGCTCGGTGCCCTCCGGAGCATCCGTCATCTAGACCTCGAGCAGCTCGGCTTCCTTCTTCTTGAGCGCATCGTCGATGGCATCGATGTGGGTCTTCGTCACCGCTTCGAGTTCCTTCTCGCCGCGGGCAATCTCGTCTTCGCCGACCTCTTTCTTCAGCCCGTCGAGTTCGTCTTTCGCCGTGCGCCGTAGGTTGCGGATCGCGACCTTCGCGTCCTCGCCCTTCGCGCGCACGATCTTCACGAACTCGCGGCGACGCTCCTCGGTGAGCTCCGGAAGAGTAACGCGAATGATGGTGCCGTCGTTTCCGACATTGGCCCCGAGGTTCGGCGCGTTCGAGATCGACTTCTCGATCTCCTTCAGTGCGCCCTTGTCATAGGGAGTGACCAGCAGCGTGCGGGCCTCGGGATTGTTCATCCCGGCGAGCTGGCCGAGAGGGGTCGGCGTTCCGTAGTAGTCGACGAGGATCTTCTGGAATAGTGCCGGATTCGCACGCCCGGTGCGCACATTACCGAACTCGTCTTTTGCCGCTTCGAGCGACTTGTGCATCTTTTCTTTTGCTTCGGCAAGGACGTCGGAAATCACGGAGTTCTCCTTCAGGGACGGATCGGGCAAGTTTATCTGGGCGGTGCGGTCTAGGTCGAAACGAGGGTGCCGATCCGCTCGCCGTTGATCGCCTTCGTGAGGTTGCCGGCCGGTTCCATGCCGAAGACCACCATCGGCATGTGGTTGTCCATGCAGAGGCTGAACGCGGTCGAGTCGACGACCTTGAGGCCCTGTACGAGCGCCTCCTGGTAGGTGATTGCGGCGATCTTCTTCGCGTCGGGATTCGAACGGGGGTCGTCGTCGTAGACGCCGTCGACACCATTCTTGGCGACGAGCACGACATCCGCGCTGATCTCGAGCGCTCGCTGGGCCGCGACGGTATCGGTCGAGAAATAGGGCAACCCGGCTCCGGCACCGAAGATGACGACACGACCCTTCTCGAGGTGACGCTCCGCTCGGCGCGGGATATAGGGCTCGGCGACCTGGGTCATCGAGATCGCCGACTGCACCCGCGTGGCAGCCCCGGCCTGCTCGAGGAAGTCTTGCAGTGCGAGGGCGTTCATGACGGTGCCGAGCATGCCCATGTAGTCCGCTCGACCACGGTCCATCCCGCGCTGGCTGAGCTCTGCGCCGCGGAAAAAGTTGCCACCACCGACGACGATCGCGATCTCGACGTCATGCGCAGCGAGCGCGATCTCTTTCGCTAAAGCGCTGACAACATCCGGATTCACTCCGAGCGATCCCCCGCCGAAAGCCTCCCCCGAAAGCTTGAGAAGCACCCGTCTCTTGTGGCCGTCGGTCATGGTCGCTCCTTCATCTCAGCTCGGTACAGGCTACCCGGTGGGC
>JAYVNU010000202.1:0-12703 GCA_043758345.1 Lacisediminihabitans sp. | reverse complement strand
ATCCGTCCCGCGGGGTCGCCTCGGTGGAAAGCCACATAGAGGAGGCCTGGGCGACGATCGGGGTGCTCGAGCAGGTCGAGGTCGCCGAATCCTCCTCCACACCGCCGGATGCGTACGTCATCGCGTGTTTCGGAGACACGGGGCTTGCCGCTGCGCGCGAGGCAGCATCCGTTCCAGTCGTCGGGATGACCGAAGCGGCGCTCTTCACCGCGGTGACTCTCGCCCACCGTTTCGCGATCGTCACCATGCCACCGCGCACCACTGCACAGTCGGATCGCGTTGTCGAGTCGCTCGGGCTCACACATCGCTGTTCGGTGCGGGCGGTGGATGTCGCGGTCGTCGAGTTGGAGCACGGCTCGGCGCACCTGATCGAGGCGTTTGCGGCCGAGGCTCAGAAGGCGATCATCGACGACGGCGCCGAGGCCGTCATCCTCGGCTGCGCGGGTCTCGCCGACCTCGTCGAGCCGCTCAGCGTCCGGCTCGGAGTGCCCGTGATCGACGGGGTCGCTGCCGCCGTCGGCTTCGCGGCCGGACTCGTCGCGCAGGGCTTGACAACCTCGAGGCGCGGGGCATATAGCCGTGTCGAGGGAGCACCGTCGGCCGTGGAGCTACTCGGATGAGAACCCTCTTCACGCGCGTCTTCGTCTATGACCCTGACCAGGCATCCGGAATGACCGGTCCGACCAACGTCCTCGTCGACGGACAGCGGATCGCGCAGATCGGCGCCGCCGCCGACGTCCAGGCCGATCGGGTGATCTATGGCGGCGGTCACAGCCTCCTGATCCCTGGACTCATCAATGCCCACTTTCACTCCCCGGCGAATCATCTCAAGGGCTCGATCCGCAGCCTGCCACTCGAGCTCTTCATGCTCTACGAATCGCCGAGCGATCCCGATCTCGCCCCGACCCCGCGGGAGGCTTACGTTCGCACGATGCTCGCTGCGATCGAGATGCTGGAAACCGGAACGACGAGTGTTCAGGATGATGCGTTCCTAATGCCGTCGCCGAGCCCCGACATCATCGACGCCGTCATGTCGGCCTATCGGGACGCGGGTATCCGAGCGACCGTCGCACTCGATCAGCCGACGGTCCCCGAGGCGGAGAAGCTGCCGTACATCGCCGACTTCGCATCGCCAGAGTTGGCCGAGGCGCTCTGGTCTGCCGCTCCGGCAACGCCGGCGGAGTTGCTCGAGCAGTACGCCCATCTCATCGGCACCTGGCATGACACCTCGGGCGGGAGGCTGCGCGCGGCGGTGTCCGTCTCAGCCCCGCAGCGGGTGCATCCCGACTATTTCGCCGCTCTCGACGAGCTCAGTCTTCGCTACGACGTCCCCCTGTTCGCGCACATGCTCGAGACTCGCACGCAGCGGGTGCTCGGCATCGCTCAGAAGCGATTCGCCGGGCGCACACTGGTCGAATATACGGCCGACCTCGGGCTGCTGAGCGAGCGGATGAACGTGATCCATGCCGTGTGGGTCACCGACCGCGACCTTGACCTCATCGCGGAATCCGGCGCGACCATCGCGCACAACCCCATCAGCAATCTGCGCCTCGGCAGCGGGGTGATGCCGTTCCGGGCCGCGAGGGAGCGCGGCATACCGCTTGCCCTCGGTTCCGATGAGGCGATCTGCGACGATTCGGTGAACATGTGGGGCGTCGCGAAGATGGCCGGACTCATCCACAATGTCTCCGGGCTCGACAGCGACCTCTGGCCGCGATCGAGCGAGGTGCTCGACGCTCTCTGGAGCGGGGGCGCGACAGCACAGCGACGAACGGGGGAGCTCGGCACAGTGCGCGAGGGATTTTTCGCCGATCTCACGCTGGTCGACCTGCACTCCCTTGCCTTCACACCTCTCAACGATCTGCGTGAACAACTCGTCTATTGCGAGTCGGGCAGGGATGTAACCCACGTCATGGTCGACGGGCAGCTCGTCGTCAAGCTCGGGCGGATTCTCACCGCCGACAAGAACGCGCTCCTCGAGGAGGCACGCGAGATGTTCGAACGAAAAGCCGCGGCGACCCGACGGGCAGGGATCGAAGCAGACCGGTGGTTTCCGGAATATCAGCGAATGGTGCGCCGGGCGGCGGCGACAGAGGTAGGGATGAACAGAACGATGGGGATGTCATGAGCGGCAATGGACGGCCGTACCGGTATTCGTCGATCACGGGGCGGCCGACGGGGACCTGGCCGGGCGGCAAGACACTCGCCCTCTACGTCTGCGTTGGCATCGAGGACTATCGGCTCGGCGACGGCATGACGGAGGACATCCTTCCCGGGATTGCAGCTCCCGACTTTGTGAATACCTCGTGGCGTGACTACGGAAATCGGGTCGGCGCGTTCCGACTGATCGAACGACTCGAGCGTTTCGGGATTCCGGCGACCGTGCTGCTCAACACCGACGTGTATGACACGGCACCCGACGTGATCGCCGCCGCGCGTCGGTCGGGAGCGGAATTCGTCGGGCATGGGCTCACGAACTCCGACTCGCTCGAGGGACGCACTCCGGCAGACGAGCGCGCGTATCTCGCATGCGTCGCCGACCGCATCCGCACAGAGGAGGGGGCGACCCCCGGCGGCTGGTCGAGCCCGTGGCTCACGCAGACCGAGTCGACGATCGACCTGCTTGCCGAGACCGGTTACGACTACCTCCTCGACCTCCGTCTCGACGACCAGCCGGTGTGGCTGACGAGCGCGGCTCGGCCACTCCTCGCCATCCCGTACAACCTCGAGATCAATGACAGCAGCACCGTTGTCGGCCGTGGGGCGACGGCGCGGGACTTCGCCGAGATGGTGATCGACGAGTTTGATGAGCTCCTCGAGGCATCGGCGGAGGCACCGCTCGTGATGACGATCGTGGTGCATTCGTTCGTCTCTGGCGCCCCATTCCGTCTTCGCGCCTTCACCCGCGCGCTCGAACATATTGCCGCCAACAGTGAGAGGGTCTGGATGACGCGGCCACGCGACATCCACCGCTACGTCGTCGACAACCCCGGTTTGTTTCCCGCGCCGGCGGAGCCGAGTCCATGACGGCGTCGGTTTCGGGCCTCACCGTCTCGCTGACGCGAAACGGTGAGACGAGTGAGGTGATTCGCGGCGTGGATCTCGAGATCGCGCCGGGAGAGATCGTCGGGCTCGTCGGAGAATCGGGATCCGGCAAGAGCGTGCTCGCGCTCGCTCTGCTCGGGCTGCTTCCCGAGTCGAGCAAACCTCGGGTCTCCGGAACTGTGACAGTCGCCGGCGTCGACATGATCGGCGGAACAGAGGCGCACCTGCGCCGTGTACGGAGGACGGAGCTCGGCGCGATCTTTCAGGATCCGATGACCAGCCTCAACCCGACGATGCGTGTCGGTGCGCAGGTCACTGAGTCGACCCGGTCCGCTGCCGAGTCGGTGCGATTGCTTTCCTTGGTCGGCATCCACGATGCGGCGGAGCGGATGCATGCCTATCCGCACGAGCTCTCGGGAGGGTTGCGCCAGCGAGTGATGGCGGCGATCGCCGTCTCCGGCACCCCCTCACTCATCATCGCCGACGAGCCGACCACTGCCCTCGACGTGACCGTTCAGGCGCAGGTCCTCGACCTGCTGAGAGAACTGCGTGACCGGCTCGGCTGCAGCGTGCTGATCATCACCCACGACCTCGGCGTCGCCGGCCAACTGGCCGATCGGATCGCCGTCATGTACTCGGGCCGCATCGTCGAGCGCGGGACCATCGACGAGGTGCTCCGCAGCCCGGCGAACCCTTACACAGTCGGTCTGCTCGGCGCTCGTCTGTCGCTTGGGATGCGCCGCGACGGCCTGCTCAGAACCCTCGCTCCCGAGACCGCGAGCGCGAAGGAACGCCTGCGCGGATGCGCTTATCACTCTCGCTGCCCGCTCGCGACGGCCGAGTGCGCGACGGAGGCGCCGCCGCTCGCGCAGGTTGCATCACGTTCCGATTGGCATTTGTCCGCCTGCTTTCGGTCGCCGGAAGAGGTGCAAGCGCTCGCGGCATCCGATCCTGATCGAGCCGACCCGGACCTGCAGAACCTCGCTCGCCCCGGGTCTCTGCCCGCAGCTGCGCCCGTGGTGGACGGCCCAGCGGTCGAAGTGGTGGATCTCATCTGCACATTCGGCGCGAGGCGCGGACGCTCGAAGCCGATCCATGCGATTCAGGGCATCTCTCTTCGGGTCGAGCGCGGAGAAGCACTCTCGATCGTCGGGGAGAGTGGCTCGGGCAAATCGACACTTCTGCGCATCGTCGCGGGTCTCACACCGGCGACATCGGGTACCGTCGCAGTCGGTCCGGGTCGGCCCCAGATGGTCTTCCAGGATGCTGGCTCCTCCCTCACCCCCTGGCTCACCGTCGGCGAGCTCCTGCGCGAGTGCCTCCTGCCGCTTCGGACCTCCCGTGTCGAAGCCACCCGTCGGATCGACGGGGTGCTCGAGTCGATGGGGCTTCCCTCCTCCGTGGCTGCGGTGCGCCCCTCTGACCTGTCCGGCGGGCAACGCCAGCGCGTCGTACTAGCGCGGGCCACGATCATCCCTCCCTCCGTACTGCTCTGCGACGAGCCGACGAGCGCGCTCGACGCGTCGCTCGCCGCAAGCGTTCTGAACCTCATCCGCGAACTTCGTGAGCGGCTCGGGATGACGGTGCTCTTCGTCACCCACGACCTTGCCGTGGCCAGACTGATGGGGGATCGCATCGCGGTCATGAACCGCGGAAAGCTCGTGGAGATCGGCGACGCGGAGAACGTGATCAGCCGACCGGAGGACCCCTACACCGCTGCTCTGGTCGCAGCCGTGCCGGAAATCGCCACCGATCGGGGGGTTGTGTCGTGACGTCCATCACGCGGATCGCCTCGACGCCGCGGTGGCGCACCGTTCCGACCAGATTCGTGGCGGGACGGAGGCTGAGCCTCTTCCTCGTGTCACTGCCGATTCTGTTGACACTTCTGGCGCTCTTCGGTCGAGTACTCGCTCCAGATGATCCGGTGCAGCCTGTCGGAGGACTCAATCTGCCGCCCGGAAGCGATGGATTCCCGCTCGGAACTGATGCGATCGGTCGCGACCTGCTCTCTCGCACCCTCTACGGAATCCAGGCGAGCTGGTTCAGCGCATTGCTCATCGTCGCGATCGGGCTCGTGATAGGGGGTCTGATCGGCGTCATCGCTGGCGTGGCTGGTGGCTGGGTCGATGCGGCTCTGATGCGAGTGACGGATCTCTTCCTCGCCCTCCCAGGGGTGCTCGTCGCGATCGCCATCGTCACAGCCCTCGGAGCTGGACTCGGAAACACCCTGGTTGGGGTGTCCATAGTGTGGTGGCCGTACTATGCGCGGATCATCCGCGGTGAGGCGCGAAGCATCGCCGCCCGTCCCCATGTCGAGGCCGCGCGCCTGTCCGGAATATCGCGACCACGACTTGTCCTTCGCCATGTACTTCCGGGTGTCGTCCCCACCGCGGTGGTGACCGCGAGTCTCGACGTCGGCAACGTCGTCCTCCTGCTCGCGGGCCTCTCATTCCTCGGACTCGGACAGTCCGCCCCGGCTCCCGAACTCGGTGCGGACACCGCGCGGGCACTCTCGCAGCTGCTGAGCGAGTGGTGGGTGCCAGTCGTACCCGGTCTCGCCGTTCTGCTGTTGAGTCTCATCGCGAACCTGGGCGGCGACGGGATCCGCACACTCTTGGCGAAGGGGAGATAGGGCATGGTCGGCTATCTCGCCAAGCGCCTAGGCATCACGGTCGTGTTGCTATTCGTCCTTTCGGCGATCATCTTCTTCCTCCAATCGATCTCACCGGGCGATCCGGCGAGGGCGTCCCTCGGAGCGAACGCCTCGCGCGCCGACGTGCTCGCCGAACGTCACCGGCTCGGACTCGACCAGCCGACCATCGTGCAGTTCGGTCGGTTCCTTATCGGTCTCGTCCACGGTGACCTCGGAGTGTCCTATCGCACCCATCGACCCGTTGTGGCCGACTTCGCGTCGTATCTGCCCGCCACGATCGAGCTCGTCGTGTTCGCCTTCATTGGTGCCCTGATCCTCGCGGCGGTCTTCGCCTTCTCCGCAGCGCTCCGGTTGCCCGGCAGCAGCGTCTACCGCGGCATCCTGCTCGTCGGCGCCACCGCGCCACCGTTTCTGCTCGCGATCGGCGCAATCGTGCTGTTCTACCAGCAGCTCTCACTGCTCCCTGCCTCAGGACGGGGGCCAGATGACGTCGGTCCGACGGGTTTTCTCGTGATCGACACGCTGGTGTACGGAGACTTGGCCGGCTTTGCTGACACATTCCAGCATCTGCTGCTGCCCGGGCTGGTGCTCGCGATCGCGCCGGCGATCAGCATCGGCCGCATCCTCCGGTCCAGCCTGGAATCGACGCTCTCCGCCGACTATGTGCGCACCGCCCGGTCGAAGGGACTCGGCAGGGGTCGAGTTCTCGTTGCCCACGTGCTCCGCAATTCCATCGGACCGGCGATCTCCATGTCGGGCCTCCAGCTCGGCTTCATGTTCGCCGGTGTCGTCGTCGTCGAACAGGTGTTCAGCTGGCCCGGTATCGGAAATTACCTGGCCAACAGCATCCCCGTCTCGGACTTCCCCGCGATCGCCGGCGTGACCCTCGTTCTTGGAACCATCTACATCGTCACCAACGCGATCGTCGACCTGCTGCAGGTCGCTGCCGATCCTCGACTCGTCCACTGATCATCACCACCAAGAGAAGCACCACCAAGAGAAGCACCACCAAGAGAAAAGGAGCTCAGACCATGACCCGACACCACCGCATCCGGGCCGCGATCGCAACGGCAACGCTAATACCGCTGCTCGCGCTGACGGCCTGCACGTCAGGAAGCTCGACGAAAGCCGCGAATCCGGCCCCCACCGACGGGGTTCTCACGGTCGGACTCCTCGGCGATATCGGCCAGCCGCCGGACCCCGACATCTACTACGCGAACAACGGCACCGCGATCATCATCAATACCTATGAGGGTCTCGTGCAGTACAAGAACAACGTCAGTGACGTGCAGATCGCGCCACGGCTCGCGACCTCATGGACGGTTTCGCCGGATAAGACCGTCTACACGTTCACGCTGCGGAAAGGGGTCACCTTCCACGACGGCACCCCCTTCACCTCCGCAGCGGTGAAGGTCGCCTTCGATCGACGGATCGCCGTCAACGGGGGAGCCGCCTACATGGTCACGGGCGTCAAGAGCGTCGGAATCCCGGACGATCTGACCGCGGTGGTCACCCTCGACGCGCCCAACTCCGCATTTCTCGACGAGCTCGCCTCTCCGTTCGGACCGAAGATGGAGTCGCCATCCGGACTCGCCAAGAACGCGGGATCGGACAATGCCCAGACATACCTGACGACCCACGACCTCGGCACCGGGCCATATGAGCTCACCACGGCTCAAACCGGCACAAAATACGAGCTCACGCAGTATGCCAAATACTGGGGGACTATCTCGCCCTTCACAACGATCAAACTGCCGGTCTACTCCGACCCGTCAGTGCTCGAACTCGCCTTCGACAAGGGCGACGTCTCGATGATCGCGGCCGCTCTGCCGTCCTCGGCGCTGAAGAAATACTCCAATACTGATTACTCGACGAGCTACTTCCTTCCGACGCTCCAGTCCGCTCTCATCACGGTGAATCCGTCGAAATCATTCTTCTCGACGGTCGACGCCCGCATGGCCTTCATGTCGGCCATCGACAAGAAGACCCTCGTGAAGCAGGTGCTCGGGGAGCGCTCAGAGGTCGCCACCACCATGTACGCAAAGGGGATGATCGCCGAGGGCGCCGACAAACAGAACATCGCCTATGACCCCTCGATCATGAAGTCCTACGCGAAGACCGCCTCGGATAAGAAGATCGTCATCGGTTACGCCACCGGCAATACCAACGCCCAGCAGATCGCCAACATCCTCGCGGCGCAGCTGATCGCCGACGGCCTCAGCGCGACTGCGGAAACGTACACGACCTCGACGGTGTTCGGGTGGGCGAGCGATCCGACTAAGGGACCGGATGCCTTCATCGACGGCAACAACGGACCCGACGGCGGAAGCCCGTACCTATGGGGCCATGTGTTCTGGGACAAGACCGGCGGAATCGACTACTTTCTCTGCGACAACCCGAAGACGGATGATCTGCTGAACCAGGCACTCGCGTCGGGTGACGAGTCGACCTACGTCAAGGCGGCTGTCGAATACGAATCGACAGGCTGCTATACGCAACTGTCATATAACAAGGACTGGGTTGTGGCGCAGAACTGGGTCACCAATGTTGCCAAGGCACAGAACCTGGGCGCCAACGAGCTCGACTTCTCGCTGCTCGGCATCAAGAAGTAGCTCATCGTGAGGGGCCGGGCGCTGTGACGGCGACCCGGCCCCGTGTCGGATGGCGACCACGGCAGGATGTATCCACCAGACTGCATGACACGAGCACTGTTAAGGAATCGGCCGCTATGACCACTGCAATCGAGAAGCCGGAGAAGCCGGATTCGCTGTCACGCCAGATCTACGCGCGGCTTCGGGAGGACATCATCCGCGGCAAGTATCCGCAGGGCAGTCGTCTTGCTGAGCAACCGATCGCCGAAGATCTGAAAGTGTCGCGGGTGCCCCTCCGCGAGGCGGTCCCGCTGCTCGAGATGGACGGTTTCGTGCGCACGTTCCCACGTCGAGGAGCTGTTGTCTCCCACTGGAACGAGAAAGCCGTCGACGACCTCTTCGACCTGAGGCTCACCATCGAGGTCGGCGCGGCCAGATATGCTTCCCGACAGGTGGCGGCCGGGCAGTCGATCGAACAACTCGATCACGCACTCGAGTATTCGCAGCGCGTCGTCAGTCACCAGGATCCGTATGAAATCGCTCAATCGAGCACCTGGTACCACGAGGCGATCGTCGACACGGCAGACAACGAGCTGATGAGCCAACTGATGAGGACGATCTCCGGCCGCATGATGTGGCTGTTCTTCCTCACCTCCCAACTCGATGTCGAGGATGCCTTCGAGGATCACGTGACGCTTCGCAATGCGATCGCCAGCGGCAACGAGCGTGTCGCGGAGTCCATCGCCTACGCCCACATCGAGCGGGACCGGGTGCCGTCGTTCGCCGCGCTGCGCGAGCGCGGAGAGTTCTGACGCCGACGGGTGTGACCCGGCCGATACCGCCGTTCTGAGGGTGTTCGACATCATGGCGGGCCACGAAATGCTCAATTTCCAATGTTGGGGGTGCTCAGGAGCACACATTCTGATGTTGAACGGAGGTCAGCGGGGGATCCGTAGCCAGGCGGTGCCGCTGAGGTCAAGTTCGGTCGACTCGGCCCTCTGCAGCACGACCATGAGCACGGCATCGCAGCTCACGCACCGCACGATGTAGGAGTGCGGCTTCTCGTAGACCATCGCCTCCGCGAGTATCGCGGTCGCACCGCACCCGGCGCAGCGGACGGATGCCGTGGTGGCGTCGAAGTCGAAGACCTCCGAGAGCGGTCCGGCGAGCGCGTTTCCGTCGACGTGCCCGGGCAGCCTGTGGATAGTCGACGGGCGGCGGATGGTCGTCATCACTTTCCTCCGAACCGTTCGGTCTTGATGCGCGCCGGGTCGTGGCCGAGCCCGACCAGTGCGCTTGCGACGGCCTCGACGAATCCGGTCGGGCCGCAGACGAAGATCGTGGGACTCTCGGATGCCGGAAAGGTGAGCGCGGCGAGATCGGCCGCGGTCACCCGGCCGGCCGGGCGATCCCAACCCTCCGGTTCGGTGCGGGTGTAGAGCCAGGTGATGTCGACCCCGGGTGCGGGGGTGTCGAGTTCGGGACGGAAGAAAGCGTCATCCGGCTGGCGAACGGAGTAGAGCAGTCGGAACGGTGCGGCGCTGACGGCCTCAGTGTGCGCGCGGATCATCGCCATGAGCGGAACTATGCCGGATCCACCCGCGATGAGTTGCACGCTGTCGATCAGGTCCGGGCGCCAGACGAACCAGCCGCCGAGGGGTCCGCGGAGCTCGAGTTGGTCACCGGTCATGATGTCGTCCACGAGGTAGGGCGACACCTCGCCGTCGGGCAGCCTGTCGACCGCGAGCTGCAGCCGCTCGCCGCCGCCGCTCGACGCGAGCGAGTAGGAGCGCACAGCCTGGTAGCCGTCTTCGGCGGTGAGGCGCACATCCACATGCTGGCCGGCGATGTTGCCGCTCCAGCCGGGCACGTCGAGCACGATACTGCGACCGGTTGCGGTCTCCCTGCGTGTCTCGGCCACGGTACCCACGTGCCAGACCGCCGTCACCAGTAACGCTGTTCGAGCCAGGGATCGCCGTACATGTTGTACCCGTTCTGCTCCCAGAAACCGGGCAGGTCGTCGGCCTGCAGCTCGAGGCCGCGGATCCATTTGGCGCTCTTCCAGAAATAGAGGTGCGGGATGAGTAGCCGCGCCGGGCCGCCGTGTTCGGGGTCGAGGTCTTCGCCATCGAATTCGAAGGCGATCCAGGCCTTGCCGCCGAGGAGGTCGGCGAGAGGCACGTTCGTCGTATACCCGCCGTAGGAGTGCGCCATCACGTACTCGCAGGTCGTCTTGACGCTCTCGAAGAGCGTGTCGAGCGAGACGCCTCGCCAACTCGTGCCGAGCTTCGACCAGCGGGTCACACAGTGGATGTCGGTGGCCACGTCTTCGATCTCGAGCGCATGCAGCTCGTCCCAGTCCCACCGGTGCAGCTCACCGGTCTCGGTCGTGATCGAGAACGCCCACTCGGACGTGTCGATCTCCGGGGTCGGACCGGCGGACAGCACGGGGAAATCTTCGGCGAGGTACTGCCCGGGCGGCAGTTCCGCGCTACTCTCGCGTCGGCGCGATCCGAAACCGCGAGAGATGACGGCCATGGGTGGTCCTTCCGGTTGCCCCAAGCCTAGCGATCAGCCAGTCCGACGTAGTCTTGATTTCATGACGTCGCTCGCGCTCGGGATCCCCGGTATCCGGCGTGATCCGTCGTCCCGTCCGTCGACCGTCGGCAGGCCGGATATCCCGGGTCTTATTGATCGTTTTGGTCGCGCCGCCCGCGACCTCCGCATCTCCATCACGGAGAAGTGCTCCCTGCGCTGCACCTACTGCATGCCGGAGCAGGGACTCCCTGCCATCGCCCGCGATGACCTTCTCACGGCGACCGAAATCGCCCGACTCGTCGAGATCGGCGTTCGGGATCTCGGCGTGCACGACGTGCGATTCACCGGGGGGGAGCCGCTGATGAGGGCGGATCTCGCGGAGATCATCCGCCGCTCGTCAGAGGTGGCCGGCGGGGCATCGATCTCGATGACGACCAATGGGATCGGGCTCGACCACCGCATCCGCGAACTGGTGGATGCGGGCCTCACGCGGATCAACATCTCCCTCGACACCGTCGACCGCGACCACTTCGCGCGGCTCACCCGGCGTGACAGGCTGCCCGCCGTGTTCGCCGGCATCCAGGCTGCGAAAGACGCGGGCCTCACTCCGCTCAAGATCAATGCGGTGCTGATGCGCGACACCCTCGCCGGCGCTGCGGATCTGCTCGAATGGTCGCTTCAGAGCGGCGTGCGGCTGCGCTTTATCGAGCAGATGCCGCTCGACGCCGACGAGCAGTGGGCCCGCGACAACATGGTGGATGCCGCCGAGCTGTTGTCCGTGCTCGGCACCCGCTTCGTCGTCGGACGCCCTCACCGCGACGATCCCTCAGACCCCGCCGAGGAGTGGAACGTCGAGCCGACCACGACGACGCCCGGAGGCACCGTCGGCATCATCGCCTCCGTGACCCGCTCGTTCTGCGCCGCCTGCGACCGCACGCGCATCACTGCCGAGGGCACCGTGCGCTCCTGCCTCTTCGGCGACGACGAGACCGACCTTCGCGCACTGCTCCGGAGCGGAGTGGATGACGCGACCATCGCAGATCGCTGGCGCGCGGCCATGTGGGGCAAGCAGTCCGGTCACGGCATGGAGCGCGCGGACTTCGTGCGGCCCACCCGCAGCATGGGGGCAATCGGTGGCTGAGACGGTGGCGCTGCGCTACTTCGCAGCAGCCGCTGAGGCTGCCGGGCGCGAGGAGGAGTCACTTCCGGCGGTGGCGACGGTCGGCGAGCTCAGGGCACTTCTCGTCAGAACCTATGGCGATGCGATGGCGAGGGTGCTGGCCTCCGGATCCTTCCTCGTCGACGGTGTCGTCAGCCGAGACGACTCACGAGCCCTCGGCGTGCGGGTCGACGTTCTTCCGCCTTTCGCCGGCGGCTGAAATCTTTCGGATTCCCGCGTCATAATCGGCGCGCCGCCGACTCTCTTCGGGTGAGAGCGGTCGCCACATCCGTTCCGGATCAGATGTGAACACCAATGAAATCACCGACGGAAACGTGCTCCTCGATCTCACGGTCGAGAAGCACGTCTCCCTCTTCCGAGTGCTGTGCTCACCAGTGCGCTCATGACAGGGCAGGTGTTCGAAGTCGCTTGATTTTCCGGTCTTTTTCAGGCTCGAAAAAAGTTTGAGCCCTCGCGGCGTGGTCGGCGCAGGGTGATCTCTTCCTGAGACACACACGATTGGATGGCGCGAATGAAGCTTCATGACCTCGGCGACGACCGGGTGTTACTCGACCTCACCATCGATGAGCATGCGGCGACGTCCCGTGCCATGGGCGCGGTGATGGAGGCACTCGACATCGACGAGATCGAGGACGTGCTTCGCGCCGACGCGGATGCAGCCTACGAATTCCAGTTCAGTGTCGCCCGGAGTGAGGC
>JAYVNU010000201.1:0-4188 GCA_043758345.1 Lacisediminihabitans sp. | reverse complement strand
GGTCATCGGTGTCGAGCCGGCCGAATCGCCTATCCTCAACGGCGGGGCGCCCGGCCCGCACAAGATCCAGGGCATCGGCGCCAACTTCGTTCCTGACGTGCTCGATCGGGAGGTCTACGACGAGATCATCGATGTGAACATCGCGCAGTCCGTCGCCATGGCGCGCCGCCTCGCCGCCGAGGAGGGGATCCTCGCCGGAATCTCCTCTGGCGCAGCAGTTCAGGCGGCCCTCGAGGTCGCCGCCCGCCCAGAGAACGCCGGCAAGACCATCGTCGTCATCATCGCGAGCTTCGGGGAGCGCTACCTGTCGACGGTGCTCTACGAAGACCTCGGGGACTGAGCGTGCCGGCTCCGTTCTGGCGGATACGGGAAGATATCGCGACAGCCAGGCGGCTCGACCCGGCGGCGCGCTCGTCGGCTGAGGTCTTCCTGACCTACGCCGGCATCCATGCCGTCTGGGGTCATCGCGTCGCGCATCGACTCTGGAAAGCCAGACTCTTCCTCGCGGCACGCTGCTACGCACAGGGGGTGCGGTTTTTCACCGGAATCGAGATCCATCCCGGGGCGGCCATCGGCCGACGGCTCTTCATCGACCATGGCATGGGCGTCGTCATCGGTGAAACGGCCCAGGTAGGAGACGACGTCGTCATGTACCACGGTGTGACTCTCGGCGGCACAAGTTCGCGGCACGAGAAGCGGCATCCGACGATCGGCGATCACGTGATGATCGGTGCCGGCGCGAAGATCCTCGGCGCGGTGACGCTTGGAGATGACTGCGCCGTCGGTGCGAATGCCGTCGTGGTGGTGGATGCGCCCGCCGGCTCGGTTCTCACCGGAATCCCCGCGCGGTCGAGGCCGAAGACCGCGCCGATCGATCTCGACTTCTTCACCGACCCGGCGATCTACATCTGAAACTCGGGCTGTCGAGGGCTAGAGCCGCTCGATGATCGTCGCGTTGGCCATCCCGCCGCCCTCGCACATGGTCTGCAGCCCGTAGCGTCCGCCGGTCGCCTCGAGGTGGTTTAACATCGTGGCGAGCAGCTTCGTACCCGATGCGCCGAGTGGATGCCCGAGCGCGATCGCTCCGCCGAGCGGGTTCAGCTTGTCTGGGTCGGCTCCGGTCTCTGCCAGCCAGGCGAGTGGCACCGGGGCGAACGCCTCGTTCACCTCGTAGACATCCATGTCGTCGATCGTGAGTCCCGCCCGCTCGAGCACCTTCCGGGTGGCCGGGATCACTCCCGTGAGCATGAACATCGGGTCGCCGCCGACGACCGCGAAGCTGTGGAATCGGGCGCGCGGCTTCAGCCCGAGGTCATTCGCGCGTTCCTCGCTCATGATCAGGCACGCGGATGCCCCGTCGGTGAGCGGTGACGAATTGCCCGGGGTGATCATCCATCCGAGTTCCGGGAATCGCTCGGCCAGCCTGTCGGTTCGAAAGGCGGAGGAGAGCCCCGAGAGCCCCTCCACCGTTGTCGTCGCCCGCACGGTCTGGTCGACTGTGACGGAGCCGCCGTCAGCATCGACAACGATCAGCTCGGCGTTGAATGCGCCGGATGCCTGGGCTGCGGTGGCGCGCAGATGGGATCGTGCCGCGAAATCGTCGAGCTGCTGCCGCGAGAAGCCCCACTTCTGGGCGATCAACTCGGCCGAGATTCCCTGGTCGACCAGCCCCTCCGGGTAGCGGGCGGCGAGCAGCGAACCGTTGATGTCTTCGCCGCGTGCGGCGGAGCCGATCGGATTGCGACTCATCGACTCGACCCCACAGGCGATGGCGACGTCGTAGGCACCGGAGATGACGCCCTGCGCAGCGAAGCTCGCGGCTTGCTGGCTCGAGCCGCACTGCCGGTCGATGGTCACGCCCGGAATGCTGTCCGGGAACCCGGCGCCGAGCACCGCGTTCCTCGTGATGTTTCCTCCCTGCTGGCCACCCTGCGTCACGCATCCGCCGATGACGTCGTCGATGATCGCCGGATCGATGCCGGTGCGTTCGATGAGGGTCGTGAGTGTATACGCGAGCAGGTCTGTCGGATGCAGCCCGCTGAGGGCGCCACCCGGCTTCCCGCGTCCGGACGGGGTGCGAACGGCATCGACGATCACGGCGGTGGACATGGTTCCCTGCTTTCCTGCACCTTCTCGTGCGTGTTCCGCACGAAACAAGTTCAGAGTATCCGAGCCTGTTGAGGAGACGGCAGCCGATAGGATTTCCATACCGAACAGTCGGTATGACTCTCGAACGACAGGACTGCAATGAAGCGCTTCGAAGGAAAGGTGGCGCTGATCACGGGCGCGAGCCGCGGCATCGGGCTCGGTGTGGCACAGCGCCTGGTGAGCGAGGGCGCGCGGGTCGTGCTGACGGCGCGCAATGCCGACGTGCTCGCTGCTGCGGCGGCATCGCTCGGGCCGGAAGGCACCGCGCTCTGGGTCGCCGGAAAAGCGGATGATGCAGCCCATCGCGCCGAGGTGCTCGACCTCATCGGTCGTGAGTTCGGCGCTCTCGACCACTTCGTCAACAATGCCGGGGTCAATCCGGCCTACGGGCCACTGCTGCAGATCGAACGCCCGGCGATCGACAAGATCCTGTCGACCAATGTCGTCGCGGCCCTCGACTGGACCCGGGATGTCGTGGCAGGGGGAGTCTCCGAGGGCGGCGCGATCGTCAATATCGCCTCGATCGCCGGCCTCACGCCGTCACCCGGAATCGCGTTCTACGGGGTGTCGAAGGCCGCTCTCATCGCCCTGACGACCCAGCTCGCCTTCGAGCTTGCGCCGGGCATCCGTGTGAATGCCGTCGCGCCAGCCGTTATCAAGACCAATTTCGCCAAAGCGCTCTACGAGGGTCGCGAGGCCGAAGTCGCCGCCGGGTATCCACTCGGCCGACTCGGCATGCCGGAAGATGTCGCCGGTGCGGTCGCATTCCTGCTGTCGAGCGACGCGGCCTGGATCACCGGGCAGACCATCGTGATCGACGGTGGCGGATCGCTTCGCCCGGTCGCCTGACCGGCGTTCCGTCGCTCTTCCTCGAGCGCGAGTCGTCGAAAATGGGCGCTGAACGGCGTGTTTAGCGACCACCATCGACGACTCGCGAAGCGCGAGCGCCCAGCGCTGAAAATGCGCGGGTCAGCCGCGCCGCAACTCGGCCCTGCCGAGCGAGGAGAGGTGCACCTCGTCCGGGCCATCGGCGAGCCGAAGCGTACGCACACCGGCATACATCTCGGCGAGGGGTGTGTCGTCACTGACCCCGGCGCCACCATAGAGCTGGATGGCGCGGTTCAGAATCCGCTCGACAGCCCGCGGCACGGCGATCTTGATCGACTGGATCTCGGTCATCGCCTGCCGGTTGCCGACCGTATCCATGAGCCAGGCAGTCTTCAGCACGAGCAGTCGCAGCGATTCGATCTCGATACGGGATTGGGCGATCCACTCCCTGACGACGCCCTGCTCGGCGAGCGGACGACCGAAAGCGACGCGCGAGTTGGCCCGATCACGCATCAGGTCCATCGCGCGCTCGGCCATGCCGAGAGCACGCATGCAGTGGTGGATGCGACCGGGCCCGAGCCGCGCCTGCGCGATGGCGAATCCGTCGCCCTCCGCGCCGACGAGGTTCTCGGCTGGCACCCGAACGTCGTCGAAGACCACCTCGGCGTGTCCTCCGTGATCGCGGTCGTCGTAGCCGAAGACACTGAGCGGGCGAACGACGGTCACCCCGGGGGTGTCCCGCGGCACGAGGATCATCGACTGCTGACGGTGGCGGGGGGCGTCGACATCCGTCTTTCCCATGACGATGAAGATCTTCGCCTCGGGGTTCATGGCCCCGGTCGACCACCACTTTCGGCCGCTGACCAGGTAGGAGTCTCCCTCGCGCCGGATTGTGGTCGAGATGTTGGTGGCATCGGATGACGCGACATCCGGTTCCGTCATGCAGAAGGATGAGCGGATCTCGCCCCTGAGCAAGGGCTCGAGCCACTGCCGCTTCTGCGCCTCAGTCCCGAACTGCTCGAGCAACTCCATGTTGCCGGTGTCGGGTGCCGCACAGTTGAGTGCCGCCGGCGCGAGCTTCGGGCTGCGCCCGGTGAGTTCCGCGATGGATGCGTACTGCAGGTTGGTGAGACCCTGTTCGCCGGTCGGCAGGAAGAGGTTCCACAGCCCGCGACTGCGTGCCTCAGCCTGAAGCTCGCGCACGATCGGCTG
>JAYVNU010000200.1:0-12722 GCA_043758345.1 Lacisediminihabitans sp. | reverse complement strand
CGTACTCGCAGCGGTAACGAAGCACCCGCTCGAACTCGGCAAAACGACCGACGGCCACGTGCAGCTCTGGCCGCACCGGCACGGCACGGACGCCATGTTCATCGCTCTGCTGCAGCGCGCGCTCTAGGCTGGCGAGCATGGCTGCCCTTTCGTCCCGAGTCCGGATCAACCCGAGCATCCTGACCGCCGACTTCGCGAACCTCGAGTACGAGCTCGGTCGCATCGCCACCGCCGACCTCGTGCACGTGGACGTCATGGACAATCACTTCGTGCCGAACCTCACCTTCGGACCGCGGATGGTCGAATCGCTGCAGCGCGTCTCGACGATTCCCCTCGACATCCACCTGATGATCGACGATCCGGACCACTGGGCGCCCGGCTATGCCGAAACCGGCGCCTACTCGGTGACGTTCCACGCCGAGGCCGCCAAGGATGCCGTGGCGCTCGCCCGCAGGCTGCGCGACATGGGGTCCCGCGCCGGTATCGCGGTGAAACCGAATACCCCGATCGAGCCGTATCTCGAGCTGCTGCCGGAGTTCGACCAGGTACTCGTGATGACCGTCGAGCCCGGATTCGGGGGCCAGAGTTTCGTGGAGGAGACGATGCCGAAGCTCGCCGTGCTGGCGGATGCCGTCGCGAAGAGCGGCCTCGACATCTGGCTGCAGGTGGATGGCGGCATCAACGAGCACACCATCGTGACGGCCGCCGAGGCCGGCGCGAACACCTTCGTCGCCGGGTCGAGCGTGTTCAACGCCGGCGACCCCGCGGCGCAGATCGCAACGCTGCGCGCGGCGGCCGAGGCACACGCGCACTGATCTCTCGGGCTGAGCGCTGCCCCTTCGGACAGGCGCGCTCCGTCGACGGACCGCGGTAGTCCGACAGAGCAGCGGTAGCGAGGTGCACCCATCCGCCCGTCTGCTTGAATTGACGCATGAGTGATTTCAACAAGACCAAGCCGGAGATCGAATTCTACGAGGGCGAAGCCCCCGCTGAGCTCGTCATCGCCGATATCGAGATCGGAACCGGAGCCGAGGCGAAGCCCGGCGACACCGTCGACGTGCACTACCTCGGAGTCGACCTCGTCTCCGGCGAAGAATTCGATTCCTCCTGGAGCCGTGGCCAGTCGGTCGACTTCCCCCTCGCCGCCCTGATCGCAGGCTGGCAGCAGGGCATCCCGGGCATGAAGATCGGCGGACGCCGCCAGCTCATCGTCCCCCCGGCACTCGCCTACGGTGAGATGGGCGGCGGACACCAACTCTCCGGCCGCACCCTCATCTTCGTGATCGACCTGCTCGGCGTGAAGTAACCCGAAGTCAGCTCCACGGAAGGGCGACGGTCTCGACGACGTCGCCCTTTTTCGCGCCATCCGCCGGTACGACGAGCACCCCGTCTGCCTGCGCAAGCCCCCGCATCATCGCGGAACCCTGCCAGGCGTCGACCACAGCCACCCCGTGCAGGAGCCGGTACGGCATCAGCACCGAGCTCCCACCGCGTGCGTGAAGATCATCGGCACAGACTGCGTGGCCGAGAGGCGATGCGGCGCGGCCTGCGAGCGCGGCGACGAACGGCTCGACGACCGTGAGCACCCCCATGATGGCCGCGAGAGGGTTGCCGGGAAGAGAGACGACATATCGGCCGTCGGGCAGCCGTGCGAGCATCGTCGGCCCGCCTGGGCGCAGGGCGATCCCGTCGATGATCATCAGCGCATCGAGCTCTTCGAGTGCCGGACCGACGTGATCGACCGCAGAGTCCCCGGTTCCGCCCGTCGTGACCACGAGTTCGCTCGAGAGGGGATCGTGCGAAATGGCGGCAACCGTGTCGGCGAGGGAGTCGCGCACCCTCCGCGACGAGGTCGGTTCGGCCCCGAACATCCGAAGCAGTGCCGGCAGCTGCGGTCCGAAACTGTCGCGCACCACCCCCGCAGCCGGTATTCCGTGCTCGACGACCTCGTCGCCGGTGAAGACGAAGGAGACCCGGGGGCGAGCGAGCACCTCGAGCCAGTCGTAGCCGCAGCCGGCCGCGAGAGCGACGTGGGCGGGGTTGACCGTCACGCCGAGGCTGACGACGCGCTCATCCCGCAACGCTTCACGGCCAGGCAGACGGATGTGCTGGCCTGGCCATGGCTCGTCGGACTCGGTGGTCAGCACGCCGCGGTCGACGATCGCATTCTCCCGACGGAGCACGCCCGAGGTTCCGCCGGGAATGAGTCCGCCAGTGACGATGGCCGCAGCGGTGCCCTCCCTGAGAGAACTGCCTGGCACGATCGTCCACGGTCCGTCCCCGCTCACCGCCCAGCCGTCCATGGCGGATGACGCGTAATGCGGCACATCGTGGAGGGCACGCACATCCTCCGCGAGCACCCGGCCGACCGCGTCGGCGAGGTCCACACGCTCGGACGGCAGAGGGGATGCCGCGGCAAAGGCTGCCGCCCGCGCCTCATGCCACCCGAGCCTCCCGATCGCCACGTCGGTGCGGGGTTTCGCGCTCACGGAACATCCACTTCCGTGCGCTCGGCTGCGACCGTCGAGGCGGCAGCAGCAGCCTGCGCGAAGGCGGCATCCGGCGAGGCGCCCCCGGCGACAGCCATGCCGGCCGCATATCCGACGAGATAGGTCGTGAGGGGTGCCGCCGGTCGCACGACCGCGTGAGCCGCAGCTCCGGCAAGCGAGAGGATCGCATCGACGTCTACCTGCAGTCCGTCGAGACTGAGTTTCGCCGAAAGGGTCGCGGCCCACTCTCGCAAAACGACGGTCTGGTCGTCGGAATTGTCGGTCATGGGGTCTCCTCGGATCGAGCGAGCGTTTTCTGGGGGAGCAAGATGCCGTGGGACGCGGCATCCACCGGCGTATCGATATCGTCGACGAGTTCGTCGGCGATCGTCATCGTGGAAAGTTCGAGGCCGGACACCAGTGCCCTCATCGAGAAATTCTGAACGGGGTGGGACGCAACGGCAGCATCGAGGCTCGCCCGCCGATAGACGCCGAGCAGCAGCTGGCGGATGCCCGCCGAATCGATGGCGACAAGACCGTCCGTCTCGGGCCGACCGGCGGCGAGCAGAGCATCGACGGCGCCCTCGAGGAGGGGTACATCACAGGCGACCACGAGCACGAGTTCCGCCCCCGTGACACCGAGCGCCGTCAGACCGGCGCCGATCGCCGCTGCCGGGCCGCCGAAGCGAGGATCCTCCTGCACTGAAGGAAAGCCCTCGGCATCAGGACCGACGACCACGACCCGCTCTGCACCGGACACCGCGTCGATCGCCCGCGACAGAAGCGTTCGCCCCTCGAAGATCAGCCCGCCCTTCGACACCCCACCGAGACGGGATCCGCGACCGCCGCTCAGGATGATCGCGTCGAAAGACATAATTGTCACCCTACGCCGCACCGTCGAGTCGAAAGGGGCTCTCGCGGATTCGCCTGACGCTGTCGCTCCCGGTTGTGTATCGCGCGCTTCGGGGTTCACTATGGATCATGGGCAGAATCACGGCACGTCGACGCATCACTCGCCTCACCCTCGGCGATGACGGTGGCCCGGCGAGGGTCTCGCACAACGAAGACGTGCTCGCGGTCGAAGAACCGCTGGAGATCCGGGTCGGCGGCAAGGCCCTCGCGATCACCATGCGCACTCCCGGGCACGACTTCGATCTTGCGGCCGGGTTCCTCGTCTCGGAGGGTGTCATCTCGAACAGCGACCAGTTCGCGGCCGCGCGCTATTGTGCCGGGGCGACCGTCGACGGGGAGAACACCTATAACGTGCTGGATGTCACCCTCGCCGCGGGAGTCGCGCCCCCGGATCCGAGCCTCGAGCGCAATTTCTACACGACCAGTTCCTGCGGCCTCTGCGGCAAGGCGAGCATAGACGCCGTCCGCACCATGTCCGCTTATACCGTCGCCGACGACCCGCTCACGATCGCCGCCGAACTGCTGGCCTCCTTTCCCGATCGGCTCCGCGCCGGCCAGGATGTCTTCGAGAAGACCGGCGGACTCCACGCCGCCGCGCTGTTCGACGGCCGAACCGGCGAGCTGCTGGTGCTGCGCGAGGATGTCGGGCGACACAACGCGGTCGACAAAGTTATCGGCTGGGCGGTCAAAGAGAACCTGCTTCCCCTCAGGGGCGTGGTGCTCATGGTCTCCGGCCGCGCGAGTTTCGAGCTGACGCAGAAGGCGTCGATGGCCGGCATTCCGCTGATGGCCGCCGTCTCCGCGCCCTCCTCCCTCGCCATCGAGCTCGCGTCCGAGGTCGGCCTCACGATCATCGGATTCCTCCGCGGACGCTCGATGGTCGTCTACTCGCGAGACGATCGAGTCGGCGTGGCGCCGGCATCCGAAAGCCTCACCGCAACCACAAGAGAGGCGGTCTCGCCATGAGCCGCAAACCGACCGATGAGAGCACCGAGTACCCCGACCTCACCGTCGACAAGCCGGAGAACTGGGCCGTCGGCATGCCGGCCATCTACAGCTCGATGGAACCCGCGCTGACGAAGATGGGCGCGGCGCGCACCGCGAAACTCCTCACCACCATCAACCAGAAGGGGGGCTTCGACTGCATGAGCTGCGCGTGGCCGGACCCCGACGCCCGCAAGGTCCTCGAATTCTGTGAAAACGGGGCGCGCGCCGTCACCTGGGAGGCGACCCCTGTCACCGTTGCCTCAAGCTTCTGGAAGGAGCATCCGGTATCCGACCTCCTCACCCGGTCGGAGTACTGGCTCGGGATGCAGGGTCGCCTCACCGAACCGGTCTATAAGGCTCCGGGATCCGATCACTATGTGCCGGTGAGCTGGGATCAGGCCATCGCGATCGCCGCCGACAAGTTGAAGGGCCTCGATTCGCCGGATCAGGCCGCCTTCTACACGAGCGGCCGGACCGCTAACGAGACGGCTTTCATCTACCAGCTGTTCGCGCGGGCATTCGGGACGAACAACCTGCCCGACTGCTCGAACATGTGCCACGAGTCGACGAGTCTCGCGCTCGGCGAGGTCATCGGGATCGGCAAGTCGACCATCGCCTACGACGACTTCGAAAACACCGACCTGATCATCGTGATGGGGCAGAATCCGGGCACCAATCACCCGCGCATGCTGACAGCCCTCGAGGATGCGAAGCGCAAGGGCGCGAAGATCGTGGCGGTGAATCCGCTTCCGGAGGCCGGTCTCAAGCGCTACAAGAACCCGCAGCGGGTCAACGGGATCATCGGCCGCGGAACGCAGATGGCCGACCAGTTCCTGCAGATCCGCTCCGCCGGTGACATGGCCCTTCTCCAGGCCCTGTCGAAGCGCGTCTTCGATGCCGAAGACGCGAACCCCGGCACCGTGCTCGATCACGCGTTCCTCGCCGATAAGACCGTCGGACTCGAGGCCTTCCGCGCCCACCTCGTCGACCTCGACGAGGGCGAAGTGCTCGCGGCGACCGGACTGGATGTCGCGGAGATCGACGAACTCGCTGCACGCTACATCGCCGCCGACCGCGTCATCATCACCTGGGCCATGGGTCTCACCCAGCAGAAGAATGCGGTCGCGACCCTCAAGGAGCTCATCAACCTGCTGCTGCTGCGCGGCAACATCGGAAAGCCGGGGGCCGGTGCATCCCCGATCCGCGGCCACAGCAACGTGCAGGGCGACCGCACGATGGGCATCTGGGAGCAGGTGAGCGACGAGTTCCTGGATGCGATCGAGAAGGAGTTCCACTTCGCACCGCCGCGCGAGCACGGCATGGATTCGCTGAAGACGATCGCCGGGCTGCAACGCGGCGACGTGAAGATGTTCTTCGCGATGGGCGGCAACTTCGTCGCTGCCATCTCCGACACCGCTGCCGCCGAGGCCGCGATGCGTGGAACGGAACTCACCGTGCAGGTTTCGACGAAGCTGAATCGCTCGCACGCGGTCACCGGCGACGCCGCGCTCATTCTGCCGACGCTCGGCCGCACCGAGTTCGACCTGCAGGCCTCCGGGCCGCAATTCCTCTCCGTCGAAGACACGGTGTGTGCTGTTCATGCCACCCACGGCAGCGTCCCGCCGGTCGCCCCGTACCTGCTGTCCGAGGTGGCCATCGTGTCGCGGCTCGCGAAGGCCGTGCTCGCAGACTCGGTGCCGGTCGACTGGGCCGGCTTCGAGGCCGACTACGACGTCATCCGCGACCACATCAGTCGTGTCGTGCCCGGCTTCGAGAATTTCAACACCCAGGTGCGCAAGAAGGCGGGTTTCGTGCTGCCGAACGGGCCGCGCGACTCCCGAACCTTCTCGACGAAGGTCGGGAAGGCGATGATCACCGTGAACGAGCTCGAGCGGCTCGAGCGACCGAAGGGCCGGCTCATCCTGCAGACGATGAGGTCACACGACCAGTTCAACACGACCATCTACAGCCTCAACGACCGCTACCGCGGCATCCACAAGGGGCGGGACATCGTGTTCGTCAACCCGGACGACCTCGACGACCTCGGGCTGATCGACGGTCAGCGTGTCGACATCTTCAGCGAGTGGAAGGACGAGCCCGATCGGGTGCTGACGAACTACCGTGTCGTTTCGTACCCGACAGCGAAGGGCTGCGCGGCAGCCTACTTCCCGGAGGCGAATGTGCTGATTCCGCTCGCGAGCGCCGCCGAGGGCAGCAATTGCCCGGTGTCGAAGGCCATCATCGTGAGGCTTGAGCCGGTGCGGGTGGGCGCCGTCGCGCGCTGACCGAGGGAGCCTCCCCGCACCCGGTAACCTTGGGGTGTGAAAACGTTCGACGCGCTCTTCGTGGAACTCAGCGAGAGGTCGGTGGCGCGCCCCGAGGGTTCCGGCACCGTGGCAGAGCTCGACGCCGGCGTGCACGCCATCGGCAAGAAGATCGTGGAGGAGGCGGCCGAGGTGTGGATGGCTGCCGAATTCCAGACGCTCGACGAGACGGCCGAGGAGATCTCCCAGCTCGTCTATCACCTGCAAGTCATGATGATCGCCAAGGGCCTCACCCCGGCGGACATCTGGCGACATCTCTGAGTTCGGGATCCATCTCGAAGCCCAGGATGTCCGCACGAATCGAACGACTGACCGAAAGACCGCAGATGCCAAGGCAATCCGTATGTTGAGAGTCGCAGTCCCGAACAAAGGATCGCTGAGTGAGACCGCCTCGGAGATGCTCTCCGAGGCCGGGTATGCCGGTCGCCGCGATCCTCGTGCGCTCACCGTCTCCGACCCGCGTAACGACGTCGAATTCTTCTACCTCCGCCCGCGGGACATCGCGACCTACGTCGGGTCCGGAGCGCTGGATGTCGGCATCACCGGTCGCGACCTCCTTCTCGATTCCGGCTCGACGGCGGTCGAGATCACGAGCCTCGATTTCGGGGCGTCGACCTTCCGCTTCGCCGGTCCCGCCGGGGGATTCGACTCGCTCGAGCAGCTGTCGGGCAAGCGCATCGCCACCAGCTACCCGGGCCTCGTCGGCGACTTCCTGACGGCGGCGGGCATCTCCGCGGTGCTCGTCAAACTCGATGGCGCCGTCGAATCCGCCGTGCGGCTCGGAGTGGCGGATGCCGTCGCCGACGTCGTCTCCACCGGCTCGACCCTTCGAGCACAGGGCCTGCAGATCTTCGGCCCGGTCATCCTCGAATCCTCGGCCGTATTGATCAGCGCGAACCGGGAGCTTCCGGGGATCACGACGTTGCAGCGCAGGCTGCAGGGGGTGTTGGTCGCCCGCAAGTACGTGCTCATGGACTACGACCTCCCGGCGAACCTGATCGAGCAGGCTTCTGCGATCACCCCGGGGCTCGAGTCGCCGACGGTCTCGCCGCTGCGCGACCGCGAATGGCTCGCCGTCAGGGTGATGGTGCGGCGTGACGAGACGAATCAGGTGATGGACGAGCTCTACGACCTCGGGGCCCGTGCGATCCTGGTCGGTCCGATCCACGCCGCGAGGATCTGACCATGCCCGTTATCACGCGAGTCATCCCGTGCCTCGATGTGGCCGCCGGACGGGTGGTCAAGGGTGTCAACTTCCTGAATCTGCGTGACGCCGGAGACCCGGTTGAGCTCGCGCGCCGGTACTACGAGCAGGGCGCGGACGAGATCACCTTCCTCGATGTCACGGCGACGGTCGACGATCGCTCGACGACCTACGCCGTCGTTCGGGCGACGGCCGAGCAGGTCTTCATCCCGCTCACCGTCGGGGGCGGCATCCGCGCGGTCGACGATGTGGCGAAGCTTCAGTCGAACGGCGCAGACAAGGTCGGCGTCAACAGCGCCGCCCTCGCGCGGCCAGCACTGCTCGGCGAGATCGCCGACCGTTTTGGCGCGCAGGCACTCGTGCTTTCCCTCGATGTTCGCCGGTCGGACCGTGGCCCGAGCGGCTGGATCGTCACGACCCACGGCGGTCGCCGGGACACGGATGTCGACGCCATCGCCTGGGCGATCGAGGCCATCGAACGCGGCGCGGGCGAGTTGCTCGTCAATTCGATCGACGCCGACGGCACGAAGCAAGGATTCGACCTTCCCCTCATCGCCGCGATGCGCGAGGTCAGCAGTGTGCCGGTGATCGCCAGCGGTGGCGCCGGGGCCGCACGCGACTTCGCCCCGGCCGTCCTCGCCGGCGCCGATGCGCTGCTGGCCGCATCCGTGTTCCATAACAGAGAGCTGACGGTCGGCGACGTCAAACGCGAGCTCGCCGCGGCCGGCCTCGCGGTCAGGACGACCGAAGGGGCGGCCCGATCATGACCGACACCGACAGCACGACGGATGTCTCGCTGGAGGCCGTGCTCGATCGCGCGACCTTCAGCGCCGACGGCCTGCTACCGGCGGTCATCCAGCAGTGGGACAGCCGCGAGGTGCTCATGCTCGGCTGGATGGACCGAGAGGCGCTCCGACGCACCCTCACGGAGGGCAGGGTCACCTTCTGGTCGCGGTCGCGCCAGGAATACTGGAGGAAGGGCGACACCTCCGGAAATCGCCAGTACGTGAAGGGTGCGGCATTCGACTGCGACGCCGACACGCTGTTGGTGACCGTCGAACAGGTGAGGGCCGCCTGCCACACCGGCGCGCACGCCTGCTTCGATGTCGACCCGCTCACGCCGTTCGTAGACATGAATCCCGCCCTCGGAGGTTCGGATGAGTGAAACGACGACACGGCAGCAGTTCGACGCGCTGCTCGGCGGCCATCGGGTAATGCCGGTCATCCGCGAACTGTTTGCGGACGGCGAGACGCCGGTCGGCATCTATCGCAAGCTCGCGCTCGGTGAACCCGGCACGTTCCTGCTCGAGTCCGCCGAGCAGGGTGGCATCTGGTCGCGCTACTCCTTCATCGGCGTCTCGAGTTTCGGCGTGCTCACCCAGCAGCACGACTCAGCAGTCTGGCTCGACTACGGGCTGCCCGCGGAGCGCGCCCTCGGCTCCGCAGCGCCCACCGCGCCGCTCGAAGCACTCGGCCACCTCTACGAGCGCTGGTCGACTCCTCACGTCGCCGGACATCCACCGCTGACCGGCGGACTCGTCGGCTTCATCGGCTGGGAGGCCATCCGCCAGATCGAGCGTCTGCCGAACATCCCGCCGGCCGACTTCGACATTCCCAGCCAGGCGTTCAGCTTCGTCTCGGAGCTCGTCGTCGTCGACCACCGGACGGGAAGCGTGCTGCTCATCGCGACCGCTCTCAACGACGGAATCGACGATGGCGAGGTGCTGTGGGGCGATGCCCAGGCGCGGCTGGACCGGATGCAGCGACGACTGGCCGAGCCGTCCGAAGCCTGGCTGGCCGAGGTCGACCTCACAGTCGCCCCGACGCCCCGACCCCGGATCGAGGAAGCGGACTACCATTCCGCCATCGAGCGATCGAAGCAGTACATCCGCGACGGCGACGTGTTCCAGGTCGTGATCTCGCAGCGCTTCGACCACGACATCAGCGCCGATCCCATCGACGTCTACCGCGTGCTCCGCACCCTCAACCCGAGTCCGTACATGTACCTGCTGTCACTGGTGGATCCGACAGGAGAGCCGTACTGGATCGTCGGGTCGTCGCCGGAGGCCCTTGTCAAGATCGACAACGAGCACGTCTACATGCATCCGATCGCCGGCTCGCGACCGCGCGGGGACGGACCGGAGGAGGATCTCGCCCTCGCCGAGGAACTGCTGGCCGACCCGAAGGAGCGAGCGGAGCACCTGATGCTCGTCGACCTCGCCCGCAACGATCTCTCCAAAGTCTGCGTCGCCGGATCCGTCGAGGTGACGGAGTTCATGCGGGTCGAGCGCTTCAGCCACATCATGCATCTCGTCTCGTCCGTCGAGGGTGACCTTCGGCCGGGCGCAAACTCAATCGACGTGTTCCGGGCCACCTTCCCGGCTGGAACCCTGTCGGGTGCACCGAAGCCGCGCGCACTCGAGATCATCGATGAGCTCGAGGTCGCACAGCGCGGCCTGTACGGCGGAGTCGTCGGATACTTCGGTTTCGCCGGAGACCTCGACCTCGCCATCGCGATCAGGACGACCACGATCGCCCGCGGCGTCGCCCGGGTCCAGGCCGGCGCCGGGCTCGTCGCCGACTCCGATCCGGCGACCGAACATCGCGAGGCCCAGAACAAAGCCGCCGCTCCCCTTCGTGCCGTCGCGGTCGCAAACGCGATGAGGAGGCTGCGCTGATGGATGCCGCGCTGTATGACGGCCGGTTCCGCCTGTCGCCACGACGACTCAAGAACCTCTCGATGCTCGCCGGCATCGTGCTCAGCGGCCTCGTGCTGCTCTCCTGGACCGGCGAGTGGTTCTCGCTGACGATCGGCGGTAAGGCGGCTGCTCACTCGACGCTCAGCGTCACCGGCAATACGGCGGCGCCGGCGCTCATCGCGCTCGCTCTCGCCGGCCTCGCGCTGATCGGCGCACTCGCGATCTCCGGTCCTCTCATCCGTGCCATCCTCGGTGTCGTGCAGTCGCTGATCGGCTTCACCGTCGTCTTCTCGGCCGTCGGAGCCCTCGTCGACCCCGTTGGAGCCTCCGAACCGCTCATCACCAGCACGACCGGTGTCGCGGGCAACACCTCGGTCGCAAAACTCGTCACAGCGGATTCGATCAGCATCTGGCCGTGGTTCGCGCTGGTCGTCGGAGTGCTCGTCTTCGCCCTCGGAATCTTCATCGTGGCGACCGGTCGGCGGTGGCCGGGCTCGTCGAAGAAATACCAGCCGGTGCGCCTCGAGCAGGCTGAAGTCGGCGAGAATCCGGTCGCCGACTGGGACAGCCTGAGCGGGGGCGGAGATCCGACCGCACGCTAGACTTGATGCTGAACATTACGAAGGAGACCTGTGAGCGACGAATTCCAAGAGCCCGGTGAGGGAAACTCACCGGCTGCGTGGACCGCTGTGATCATCATGCTCGTGGCCTTCTCCGTCGGAACGGTCGCATTCTTCTTCGACCTCCCGATCATCGTCTGGTCGGCGACAGGGCTGCTCGTCATCGGCTTCATCGTCGGACTCGTGCTCTCTCGCATGGGCTACGGCGTCTCCGGTCCGAAGTACACCTCGAAGCACGACTGACGTGCTCGCCGATCTTCTCGCCGGGGCCCTCGAAGACGCCTCTTCGCGCCGAGCCACCCGCAGCCTCTCCGAGGTGGAGGCGGCCGCGCTCGCCCGCCCGCCCGCCATCGACGCACTCGCCGCACTCGCTCCGACCGGGCGGGTGCGCATCATCGCCGAGGTCAAGCGGGCGAGTCCCTCCCGGGGCTCCCTCGCCGCCATCGCCGATCCGGCGGCCCTCGCGTCCTCCTTTCAGACCGGGGGAGCAAGCGCTATCAGCGTGCTCACCGAGGGACGGAAGTTCGGCGGATCGCTCGCCGATCTCGACGCCGTTCGAGACGCGGTCTCCGTTCCGGTGCTCCGCAAAGACTTCATCGCCGACCCCTACCAGGTCTTCGAGGCCCGCGCGGCCGGCGCCGACATGGCGCTGCTGATCGTTGCGGCTCTCGACCAGGCGACGCTCCGCTCGCTCTATTCGCTGATCGGCGAGCTCGGGATGACGGCGCTCGTCGAGGCGCACACGGCCGACGAACTCGAGCGGGCGCTCGAGATCGGTGCCAGCCTCGTCGGCGTGAATGCCCGCGACCTGACCACCTTCGAACTCGACCAGGAACTCTTCGGAACCCTGGCCGGTCGCATCCCGTCCGGTGTCATCCGGGTAGCGGAGTCGGCCGTAAAGACGGCGGCGGATGTCGCACACTACCGACGTGCCGGCGCGGATGTCGTGCTCGTCGGCGAAGCACTCGTCACCGGGGGAAATCCGGTGCACACCCTCAGAGAATTCCTGGAAGCATCATGACCAATCTTCGCAACAACGCCGGCCCGTACTTCGGGGAATACGGCGGGCGTTACATGCCCGAGTCCCTGATCGCCGCCATCGACGCCCTCGCTGCGGCATACGAGGAGACGAAGACCGACCCGCTGTTCACGGCCGAGCTCGCCGAACTGCACCGCACCTACACGGGCCGTCCATCGATCATCACCGAGGTTCCGCGGTTCGCCGCGCACGCCGGCAACGCCCGCATCATCCTGAAGCGCGAAGACCTCAATCACACCGGCTCGCACAAGATCAACAACGTGCTCGGCCAGGCGCTCCTGACCCGCAAGATCGGCAAGACGCGGGTCATCGCCGAGACGGGCGCCGGACAGCACGGTGTCGCAACGGCGACCGCGGCGGCACTCTTCGGCATGGAGTGCACGATCTTCATGGGTGAGGTCGACACCCAGCGCCAGGCTCTCAACGTCGCCCGCATGCGACTCCTCGG
>JAYVNU010000199.1:0-12743 GCA_043758345.1 Lacisediminihabitans sp. | reverse complement strand
GCTGCCCTACGCCGGCTCAGGCCGTTAGGAGCAACGGACATGTCTAAATTGATCCTCACGCACGAGGTCACCGGCCTCGGTGCCCCCGGCGACGTCGTCGACGTCAAGAACGGTTACGGACGCAACTACCTCATCCCGCAGGGCTTCGCTGTCGCGTGGACCCGCGGTGGCGAGAAGCAGGTCGAATCGATCAAGGCCGCGCGCGTCGCACGCGAGCACGCCACGATCGAAGAGGCGCAGGACCTCAAGGCGAAGCTCGAGGCGAACACCGTCACGCTGACCATCAAGGCCGGCGAGGGCGGACGTCTCTTCGGCTCTGTGAAGACCTCCGACATCGCCGACGCGGTTGCAGCCTCCGGGCTCGGGACGGTCGACAGGCGCAAGGTTGAGATCTCCGCTCCGATCAAGTCGACGGGCCAGCACGAGGCGACTGTTCGTCTTCGCGACGACCTCGTCGCGACCATCACGATCAAGGTCGTCGCCGCAAAATAGGGCACGATTTTCGAAGAGGGGTGGAGCGGGCATGGCCGGCTCTACCCCTTTTTTCGTGCCATCCCGCGCGGAACGTGCTATGCGGTTGTGCACAGGACCACACTTGATCCTCCAACCCTCAACCCGAACTGTAAACATGTTTCTACACACAGTGAGGGTGTGCTAAAAATGCTGTTCAAAAGGTTGTTTGTCGGAAAATCTCGTCGACTTTCCACAGTGTAATCCACAGGTTCCTCACACAAGTCTCGGCGTTTCGCGCCGTCTATCCACAGGTTCATCAACAGGGGGCGTTGCCGCGGGGGTACCAGCGTTCGTAATGTGTACTCCGCGTCACCCGGTGGGGGAACACCGCAATCGAATCGCGCCCGATGTCAGTGGCCCGAGCGAGGATAAACACGCGCGCTGGGAGGTGTGAGATGTCGATTGCCCATTTGGGACTCGCCAGCGAACGATCGGTGAGCGACCGTGGAGGGGAACAGCGCCAGGATCGCACGCCGCCGCACGATCTCCTCGCAGAGCAGAGTGCAATCGGCGGAATGCTGCTCAGCAAAGATGCTGTTGCCGATGTCATCGAGTCAGTTCGCGCCATCGACTTCTACATACCGAAGCACGAGATCATCTTCGATGCCATCCTCGCGCTTTACTCGCACGGCGAGCCGACCGACGTCATCGCGGTCACCGACGAACTGACCAAGAGCGGTGAGCTGTCCCGCGCTGGCGGTGCGGAATACCTCCACACCCTGACCGGCCTCGTACCGACAGCAGCCAACGCGGGTTTCTATGCCTCCATCGTCGCCGAGAAGGCGGTGCTACGGCGCCTCGTCGAGGCCGGCACCCGCATCGTTCAGATGGGCTACGCGAGCGAGGGTGAGGTCGTCGACCTCGTCAACAACGCACAGGCCGAGATCTACGGGGTGACCGGGGGCGTCGAGGCCGAAGACTTCATCCCGCTCAACCTGGCGATCGATGCGGCCACCGACGAGATGGAAGCGGCGCGCGGTCGCGACGGATCGATGACCGGTGTGCCGACCGGATTCGCCGAACTCGACGACCTCACGAACGGGCTCCATCCCGGCCAGCTGATCATCATCGCGGCGCGGCCGGCCCTCGGCAAGTCGACGCTGGCGCTCGATTTCGCACGCGCGGCATCTATCAAATACGACAATCCGTCGATCTTCTTCTCGCTCGAGATGGGGCGAAGCGAGATCGCGATGCGCCTCATGTCGGCCGAGGCGTCCATCCCACTGCAAAACATGCGCAAGGGAACAATGGATGCCCGCGACTGGACGACGATGGCCGCGACGCGGGGCCGCATCAACGACTCTCCGCTCTACATCGACGACAGCCCGAATATGACGCTGGTAGAGATCCGTGCGAAGTGCCGTCGTCTCAAGCAAAAGGTTGGGCTCAAGATGGTCATCATCGACTACCTGCAGCTGATGACGTCCGGCAAGAAGGTCGAGTCCCGGCAGCAGGAGGTGAGCGAATTCTCCCGGGCGCTCAAGCTTCTCGCCAAAGAGCTCCAGGTGCCGGTGATCGCGCTGTCCCAGCTGAACCGCGGACCTGAGCAGCGGTCCGACAAGATGCCGGCGCTCTCCGACCTCCGCGAGTCGGGATCGCTCGAACAGGATGCCGACATGGTGATCCTGCTTCACCGCGAGAGTGCCTACGAGAAAGACAACCCGCGCGCCGGCGAGGCCGACCTGATCGTCGCCAAGCACCGAAACGGACCGACCCGCACGGTGACCGTGGCATTCCAGGGCCATTTCTCGCGCTTTCAGGACATGGCGGTGCTGTAGTGGAGCCGGGCTCGGTCCTGCGTTGACCTGACCTGCCCTGCCCGGTGCAGGCTGGGCCGGGCACGCGGGCCGGTCCGCCAAATCGGGCGCACAGTAACGACGACGTAAACTGGATGGTGTTGCCGGCGCTGGAAGGGGTCTCGTGGCTCCAAATCTCGACGGCGCCTCCCAGCGCTCGGCCTACTGGCTCTTCGCCGTCGTGCGCGCGCTTCCGGTCGCCGCCGTCGCCCTTTGGATCACGTTCACCGCCAACCATTCCGCCACCTTCGGTCTGCTGGCCTTCGGCCTCTTCGGTGTGGTCGGAGGCGTGGTGCTCGGGGTGCTCGCATTCTTCCGGCTGCGGCTCAGCCGCGTGAGGTCGTTCTTCCTCGCGCAGGCGATCGTGACGATCGTGGCAGGCGGGATCGCTCTCGCCATTCCGACCGGCGGAACGCCGTACCTCTTCTTCGTACTCACCCTGTTCGCCGCCATCACGGGACTTCTCGAACTCTTCAGCGGCGTTCGAAGCCGGGGTCGTTTCGTGGCCGCGAGGGACTGGATGGCGGTCGGCGCGTTCACGATCATCGCGGCGATCGTGTTCCTGCTCATCCCGCCCGGCTTCACCCAGTCGTTCAAAGACCCGGATGGCGTGGTGCGGGTGCTCGATTCCGCGGTGATCGCGGTCGGCGTGCTCGGAGCCTATGCGGCTATCGTCACGGTATACCTGCTGATCGCCGGGCTTTCGGCGAAGTGGGACACGCAGGCTGCACCGGCTCACCAGTCAGCACAGTCAGCACAGGCGGCCCCGGCAGTCCAGTTATCCGAAGCACAGCCGACCTCTACGACAACAGACACCACAACCGAAGGTGAGACCACGGCGTGAGCACCCCCTCAAGGAAGGACCGCCTGCGTCCCCTCGAACTCGTGGGCATGGCGGCGGTGGTCGCGATCTTCATCGGCATCGTCGTGCTCGGCAGCACCCGGCAGATCGTGCTGTCGCTGATCTTCTTCGGGGTCGCCTTCATCGTGTCGCTGGTCTTCATCGCGATGCTCTCGCTCGCGGTCAAGCCGAACGAGGCGGAGATCAACGATCTCGACGAGCAGGATCACCCGAAGGGGCACTGAAGGTCGCTGGGCGGATCTCGACAGGCTCGATCATCGCTCGACGGGCTCGACGGGCTCGATGGCTGAAGGTCGCTGGTCGAGGTAGTCCACGAGCTCGCTGGCCAGGCCGACATAGGTCGCCGGAGTCAGGGCCACGAGGCGCGACTTGGCCTCGTCTCCCATGTCGAGCCCGTGGACGAAGGCGCGCAGCTCGTCTGGGCCGACCCTCCGTCCGCGCGTCAGCTCCTTGAGCATCGCGTACGGGTCGGCGATCGAGCTGCGCCCAGCCGTGACCTCCGCGCGGATCACCGTCTGGATCGCCTCGCCGAGCACCTCCCAGTTCGCGTCGAGATCTGCGGCGAGACGCTCGCTGTTCACAGCGATCTCACCGAGGCCACGCTGGATGTTGTCGAGCGCGAGAAGGGAGTGACCGAGCGCGACGCCCACATTGCGCTGCGTGGTCGAATCCGTGAGGTCGCGCTGCAGCCGCGACGTGACGAGCGTCGCCGCGAGCGAATCGAGCAGGGCGCAGGAGAGCTCGAGATTGGCCTCAGCATTCTCGAACCGGATCGGGTTGATCTTGTGCGGCATGGTCGACGACCCCGTTGCGCCCGCCTGCGGGATCTGTGTGAAGTACCCCATCGAGATGTAGGTCCAGATATCGGTGCAGAGATTGTGCATCACCCGATTCGTATGGCTGATGCGCTGATAGAGCTCCGACTGCCAGTCGTGCGGCTCGATCTGGGTGGTCAGCGGATTCCAGTCGAGGCCGAGCGAAGTGACGAACTCCCGGGAGATGGCCGGCCAGTCACGCGCGGGATCGGCCGCGACGTGGGCCGCGAAAGTTCCCGTAGCGCCACTGAACTTGCCGAGGTACTCGGTGGCGCCCACCGCGGAGACGACACGACGCAATCGCCCGACGAAAACGGCGAATTCCTTGCCGACGGTGGTCGGAGTGGCGGGCTGACCATGGGTGTGTGCGAGCATCGCGTCGCCGCGATGGGCAACCGCGCGATTCTCGAGGATCGCCATCACGGCCATGACCTTCGGGAGCCAGACGTCTTGAACCGCGGAACGGATCGTCAGCGCATATGACAGGTTGTTGATGTCTTCACTCGTGCAGGCGAAGTGGGTGAGCTCCGCGACATCCGTCAATCCGAGGTCGACGAGACGAGCCCGCACGTAGTATTCGACCGCCTTGACGTCGTGGCGGGTGGTCGCCTCGAGCTCTGCGAGCTCATCGATGTCGGCCTGGCCGAAGTCTGCGACGACCGCGCGCAATGACCGAGCCTGTTCGGCGTCGGGCCGCTTCGAGCCGAAGAATTCGTTGTCGGTGAGATAAAGCAGCCACTCGACTTCGACGTGCACTCGGGCCCGGTTGAGCCCGGCTTCCGACAGGTGCTCCCCGAGGGCCGACACCGCGAATCGATAGCGGCCGTCCAGCGGACTGAGTGGTTGTTCTGGCAGTGGGCTCACGAGACTCCCCGTCGGATTCCTGGTTCGATTTGTCGAAACAGCGCTGCACTCGCGTGCTCGATCATGCCGAGCACGCCGTCGAACATCGCGGCGTCAGAGTAGTACGGATCGGGCACATCGATCTGGGCGGCCTGCTCGTGGTCGAAGCTCAGGAGCATCTGCACCTTGCCGCGATCCTGCTCGGTGCTCGCCCAGGCGCGCAAAATGCGCTCCTGGCTCCGGTCGAACACCACGATCAGATCGAGGTTCTCGAACCAACCGGGGTCGAACTGCTTCGCCCGATGCCGGGACCCGTCGTGCCCATGGGCTTCGAGCGCGGCGATCGTTCGCGCGTCTGAGTTCTCACCGACGTGCCAGTCTCCGGTGCCGGCCGACATGACGGTGACAGCACCCCCGTAGCCCGCCTTCTTCACGATCTCCCGGAAGAGCACCTCCGCCATCGGTGATCGGCAGATGTTGCCGGTGCAGACGAAGCAGATCCTGAAGAGAGCCGACTCGTCGAGGGTGCGATCGAAGCTCATGGCTCCATTGTCCCGCAGTTCGGGAAGACATCGAATGCCTCGGGTGTCGTCCACTCCTTCCGTGTCCGCTCGCTCGGTGAGGCATCCACAGAACGGCCGCCGGCCCTGAGCGGCCGGCTCGCCGCGGGAGAGGATGACGCTGTCGAAAGGGTGCCAATGAACGCATCGCCACCGGGCTTCCCGCTCTCGGTTCTCGCCTCGCCGAACTCGGCGGCGATCGTCGTCGCCCTCGAACGCCAGGCCGCTCGCCTTGAGGCTTTGGTGGGTCGGGTCAGCGCGGCGCGATCCACCCTCCCCGGGCCAGACGCCGGGGTATGGAGTGGGCCAGCGCACACCGTTTATGCGATCGCGCTCCAGGCACTCGTCGTCGACGTGGATGCCGCCCACGCGAGTCTCTCGTCAGCACTCCGAGATTCCCGGCGAGCCCACGCTGCGATGGCAGCCGATGCCTGACGGCGACGATCTCATCATCAGCGGGGGCGGCTCGGTCGCGGTGGCAACCGACGACCTCTTCGCCGCCGCCGGCAGGGTGCGCTCGGCCCAGATCCAGTTGGTCGGCTGTGCCGGTGAACTCACGGCCATCGACAGGCTGGTCGGCTCCGCACACCTGCGGGTCGGCGGTGTTCCGGCCGCGGCAGCCGCTGCGGAGCGGGCGATGGATGACGCGACGGTCTTTCTCGATCGAGCGCGGTCGAAAGCGAACCTCCTGTCGTTCTCGATCGACCGGTCGGCCGAGGCGTATGGGCTCGCTGAGCGGACTGCCACCCGCGTCTCCGATGACGTCGCCGCGGCGATCGCCTACTCGCTCGGGTATTTCCTTCCCCTGATCGCCCTGACGGCGATGCCCGCGCTCTTCAGAATCGGAGGGATCGCCGCTGTCGGGCTGCTCGCCATTCCGGAGGCGAAGAGGGCGCAACTCTTCACCGCGCTCTCCGGCTGGCTGCAGCAGAACAGCTCCGTGCTGAGCGATCCCGCCTTCGTGACGCTCGTGCGGCACTCGGTGATGAGCCTCGATGACCTGGGAGCCGGACTACTTCGTGTGCATCCCGCGGTCTCCGGCTTGCTCGGCGATGGCGGCATCGGCCTACTGGGCGTTCCGACATCCAGCGCCGCGATCATCGGAGCCGGCTCGCTCGTCGGCTACCTCGGCGAGACCCGTGTGACGACGACGCAGGTCTCATCGACGAGCAGGGTGACCTTCCCATCGGGGTGGGAAGATCGTGCGACGCGGGTGCAGCACGAGACCGGGCCCGACGTTGCGCAGGTGCGCATCGACCGCTACGAGGTCGCGGGCGAGCCCGACCGTTTCGAGGTCTACGTGAGCGGAACCAAAGACTTCGCGCTCGGAAAAGATGCTCAGCCCTGGGATATGACGAGCAACATGAACGGCATGGCCGGTGATGACTTCGGCTCGTACGAATCGGTGCGGCAGGCGATGGAGCAGGCCGGCGTGACAGGTGAGACCCCGGTGCTCTTCACCGGCCATTCGCAGGGCGGACTCGTGGCGGCGCAGCTCGTCGCGTCCGGCGACTACGACGCGCGCGGGCTCTACACCCTCGGTGCTCCCGCTGCCCAGGCGGCCGTGCCGCATGACATCCCCTGGCTGGCTCTCGAGCACACGAACGACATCGTGCCGGCCTTGAGCGGCAACTATGCGACGGCCGATCCGGTGCTGGTTCGCCGCGATCTCTACGAGGGGGTCCCGACGGGGTCGGATAAATTCTTCCCGTCCCACCAGCTCGGCGCCTACGAGAGCACGGCCGCATTGGTGGATCAGACCTCTGAGCCGCGCATCGACGCGATCGATCATCGTTTCGCGGAGTTCACTGCCGGAGCGACACCGGTGCAGTCCTCCACCTACCACGGCGTTCGCATTCTCGACCTGCCGGTCACCGATTCAGCGACGCGCTGAGCCGGTGACCGGGCGAAGGATGAGCCCGAAGACCCAGCTGATGAAACCGAGAACTACCGCCCCGAGAACACCCCACCAGAAGCCGTCGACGACGAGCCCGAAGCCGATGAGTGACGAGATGCCGCCGACGAGCAGCAGCAGCAGTCCGTTCACGACCAGGGCGAGCAGACCGAGAGTCAGCACATAGAGCGGGAAGGCGACGACCCGGATTAAGGTGCCGACGACACCATTGACGATCCCGAAGATGAGTGCAACGAGAAGATAGGTCAGAATGGTCGCCGCGCTGCCCGACGCGTAGGGCACGACGTGCACTCCGGCGACCAGAAGGGTTGTCAACCACAGGGCGACGGCATTGATGAGCAGGCGCACGACAAATCTCTTCATGAGACCACTATGCCGGTTAAGAGCGAGCACCGGTGAAGACATTTGCCGGCACAGTGCGCGCCGGCAATAAGCTTGAGTGGTGAGCAATCCTGATCGCCCCGTAGTGCGCCTCCGCCCCGACATCGTCGCGCTCGTGGCCTATCGTCAGGGCAAGCCCGCCGCCGCCGATGCATTCAAGCTCTCGTCGAACGAGAACCCCTTCGACCCGATTCCCGAGGTCCTCGCGGCGATCAGCGCCTCCTCCGTCAACCGCTATCCCGACGCGTCCGGACTCGAACTCCGCACCCGCCTCGGCCGGCGCTTCGGTGTCGGCGTCGCCCGGGTGCACCTCGGGGCCGGCTCGGTCTCGATCCTCTCGCAGCTCATCAATGCCGCAGCCGCAGCGGGTGATGAGGTGCTCTACTCGTGGCGCTCGTTCGAGGCCTACCCGGGTCTCGTAGCCGTCGCCGGCGCGACCAGCGTGCAGGTGGCCAACATCGCAGACGGCCGACACGACCTCACCGCGATGGCCGCGGCCGTTACCGAACGCACCCGCGTGATCATCGTTTGCAGCCCGAATAATCCGACGGGCAGCATGGTCACCGCCGATGAGTTCGAGTCGTTCATGGCTGCCGTACCGAGCGACATCCTCGTGGTGCTCGACGAGGCGTACGCAGAATTCGTCATGGACGATTCGGCGGTCGACGGTCGCGCACTGACAGGTGAATACCCTAACCTCGTCGTGCTGCGCACCTTCTCGAAGGCCCACGGTCTCGCCGGGCTGAGGATCGGGTATGCCGTCGGGCCAGAGCTGGTGCTCGATGCCGCGCGAAGCACCTCGATCCCCCTGTCGGTGACGGAGCAGGCACAGCGGGCGGCGCTCGTCTCGCTCGACCACGAGGAGGTTCTGCTCGAGCGCGTGGCCCGGCTCGCCGTCTTGCGAGACCAGGTCTGGCATGCGCTCACAGATCAAGGCTGGTCTGTTCCGAAGCCTCACGGTAACTTCGTCTGGCTGAAGACCGGGTCGTTGACGGAGCGGGCTGCCGAGATCTTCGCCGAGCACGGGATCGTCGTGCGAGCACTCGGTGCTGACGGCCTTCGAGTCTCGATCGGAGAGGCGCAGTCTGTCGATAAACTCCTTAAGGCTGCGGCAGACGTTGTTCGACTGCTACCAGTGGCGGCGGTACAGCCGGGTTAGATTAGGCCGGGCCCGCTTTTCACCACGACCACAGTTCGACGTCGCCGACACGACCGGCGCCACCCATCCATATAGAACGACGCCGCCCTCCCGAGAGGGTCGAGGCAGGACTGCGAGGTTTCGAGTGCAGCACTCGTCCAGGATGATCCAACTCCTCTCCGTCGACGGCGTCGTGAATCCCGATGACCTCTCTGCCGAGTACCTTCCGTACATCGAAGCGCTAACGGATGACGAGTTGCGCCAGTTCCACCGTGACATGGTGACGTCCCGGCGATTCGACCTCGAGGCGACGAATCTGCAGCGCCAGGGTCAGCTCGCACTGTGGCCACCGGCCCATGGGCAGGAGGCCGCCCAGGTCGGTTCCGCCCGGGCGAGCCGTTCGCAGGATCACGTCTTCCCGTCCTACCGCGAGCATGCGGTCGCGCTCGTGCGCGGTCTCGACGTGTTCGAGATCGTGCGGGTGATGCGCGGGGTGACGAACGGAGGCTGGGACCCTTCCGCCAATAATAATTTCCATCTCTACACGTTGGTTCTCGGATCGCAGGCGCTTCATGCGACCGGGTACGCGATGGGCGTCACGCTCGATGGCGCGACTGCGACCGGCGATCCGCACACGGATGAAGCGGTGATGGTCTACTTCGGCGACGGGTCCACGAGCCAGGGGGATGTCAGCGAGGCCCTCGTCTTCGCCGCCAGCTACCAGACGCCCGAGGTGTTCTTCTTGCAAAACAACCAGTGGGCGATCTCCGTACCGGTCAGTGTGCAGTCCCGCATTCCGCTCTACCTTCGCTCGGAGGGCTTCGGTGTGCCCGGCATCCAGGTCGACGGCAACGATGTGCTCGCCAGCTTCGCCGTCACACGGAAGAACCTCGACGAGGCACGGGCGGGGGGTGGACCGCGGATGATCGAGGCCGTGACCTATCGCGTCGGTGCACACACGACGAGCGACGACCCGACCAAGTATCGAACGAACGAGGAGGTCGCATCCTGGATCGTCCGCGACCCGATCACCAGGTTCGAGAAGTACCTCAGATTGCGAGGCGAAGGCGACGCCTTTTTCGCCGGGGTCGCGAGTGACGCGGAGGACTTCGCGGCAGATCTGCGCACACGCACGATAGGACTGCCCATTCCGCCGACGAACATGATCTTCGACAACGTCTACTCCGAACCGCACCCGGTGATGGATGAGCAGAAGCGCTGGCTCGATGCCTACGAGGCATCCTTCGGGGGCGACGCATGACGAGCCCGGAACTTCCTCTCGTCAAGGCTCTCAACGCCGGGCTCAAGAGGGCGCTCGCCGATGACGCGAAGGTGCTGCTCATGGGCGAGGACATCGGCCCCCTCGGCGGAGTCTTCCGCGTGACCGAGGGTCTCCAGGCAGAGTTCGGCGACCGCCGGGTCTTCGATACGCCGCTCGCCGAGTCGGGGATCGTCGGAACCGCGATCGGACTCGCGATGCGTGGGTATCGCCCGGTGTGCGAGATCCAGTTCGACGGTTTCATCTTCCCGGCGTTCGACCAGATCACGTCGCAGCTTGCCAAGATGACGAGCCGACACGAGGGACTGATAAGCATGCCCGTGGTGATTCGTGTGCCCTACGGCGGGCACATCGGCGCGGTCGAACACCACATGGAGAGCCCGGAGGCGTATTTCGCGCACACCCCGGGGCTTCGAGTCGTGAGTCCGAGCACACCGAATGACGCCTACTGGATGATCCAGCAGGCCATAGCCTCGAATGATCCGGTCATGTTCTTCGAGCCGAAGAGCCGCTACTGGCACAAGGGTCCGGTCGATTTCGAGGCGAGCGCGTCGCCGCTGCATTCCAGCCGCATCGTCCGAGCTGGCGCCGAGGTGACCCTGATCGGTCACGGCGCGATGGTCAACGTGCTGCTCCAGGCCGCCGAGCTCGCGGCATCCGAGGGCACGAGCGTCGAGGTCATCGATCTCCGTTCGCTGTCGCCGATCGACTACGCGCCGATCATCGCGTCCGCGCAGAAGACGGGGCGTGTGGTCGTGGCATCCGAGGCTCCCGGCTTCACCAGCATCTCGTCAGAGATCGCGGCGACGATCGCCGAGAAGGCTTTCTACTCTCTCGAGGCCCCGGTGCTGCGGGTCACGGCGTTCGACACCCCTTTCCCTCCGGCGAAACTCGAGACCCTCTACCTTCCCGACGCCGACCGCATCCTCGAGGCCGTCGACCGAGCACTCGCCTACTAGCGTCACCAAGGAGTCAGATGAGCACCTCAGAGTTCGAACTTCCGGATGTCGGCGAGGGCCTGACCGAGGCCGAGATCGTTTCGTGGCGGGTCGCGCCCGGTGATACCGTCGCGGTGAACGACGTGCTCGTCGAGATCGAGACGGCGAAGTCTCTCGTCGAGTTGCCGTCGCCCTTCGCGGGGGTCGTCACCGAGTTGCTTGTCGCCGAGGGCCAGACGGTGGATGTCGGCACCCCCATCATCAGCGTGAGCACCGAGTTAGCCGGCACGGAGTCGGTCGGCACCCCGGCCGGTGCCCCGGCAGGCTCCTCCACCGGCAATCCGTCAGGCTCCTGGACCGGTGCACCCGAGGCCGAGCAGGTCGCCGACACCGCCCGCGGCGTTTCATCGGAGGAGCAGGGCGGCGACTCAGGCGCCGTGCTCGTCGGTTACGGGCTGAAGGGCGGCGTCACCTCGCGCCGCTCGCGGCTCACGCCTGCCGCGCCGGCGGAGAAGGCGGCGGCGCCCTCCAGTTCTGTCGTTCGCCCGACATCGGTTCCGGCGGCATCCGCGAGCACGATCATCGCCAAGCCGCCGATCCGCAAGCTGGCCAAGGATCTCGGCGTCGACCTCGGCGTGGTCGAGTCGACGGGTCTCGCCGGCGAGATCACCAGGGACGACGTCATCCGCACCGCCTCACAGGCCAGCGTGTTCCACAACATCGCGACTCCGGAATGGTCGACCGATCGGGAGGAGCGCATTGCTGTGAAGGGCGTGCGCAAGGCGATCGCCGCCGCGATGGTGTCGAGCGCGTTCACCGCACCGCACGTCAGCCTCTTCGTGGATGTCGACGCGACACGCACCATGGAGTTCGTGAAGCGACTGAAGAGCTCGGCGGACTTCGCCGGCGTAAAAGTCTCGCCGCTGCTCATCATGGCGAAGGCGATGATCTGGGCCGTCCGGCGCAATCCGATGACGAACGCGCAGTGGACGGACAGCGAGATCATTGTCAAGCACTACGTCAACCTCGGTATCGCCGCCGCTACCCCGCGCGGGCTCATCGTGCCTAACGTCAAGGAGGCTCAAGATCTCTCGCTTCGCGATCTCGCCTCGGCGATCGAGCAGCTGACGATCACGGCGCGGGACGGTAAGACCCAGCCGGCCCAGACGTCCGGTGGCACGATCACCATCACCAACATCGGTGTCTTCGGTATGGACACCGGCACGCCGATCCTGAACCCCGGCGAGGTCGCGATCGTTGCTCTCGGCACCATCAGGCAGAAACCGTGGGTGGTGGATGGCGAGGTTCGTCCGCGGTTCGTGACGACACTCGGTGCGAGCTTCGACCACCGCGTCGTCGACGGGGATGTCGCGAGCCGCTTTCTCGCGGATGTCGCGAGCGTGATCGAGGAGCCGGCGCTGCTGCTCGACTAGCCCCTTTCATCATTCAGGAGTCTGTGGTGCCCCTGAGGCTGAAAGACATTGTTGGGACCACATCCGCCCGTCCCGCCCCACCGGTCCCACTATGTCCTGAATGATGGAAAGGCCAGACGTGCCGTCCGGCTCTCGGCTACCGGCGCCGGGCAACCGGCAGGTGCGCCGCCCGGCTGACCATAACTCCTGCGGATTGAGCGGCGGTGTTGGAACCGCACCGGTATTACGGGAGTGGCAGGGCGGCGCCTGCAATTCTGCAGGAGTTGTGCG
>JAYVNU010000198.1:0-4202 GCA_043758345.1 Lacisediminihabitans sp. | reverse complement strand
TGCGCAGTCAGCAGGAGTCGCTCGCCGGCTACGAGAAGTCGATGAGCTGTCATCTCGGCGATTTCCGCGAGTATTCGAGCATCCGTCGCGAGCTCACCGACCTCGAGCGCAAGGGGGCGGTTCGCGCCGATACGCAGAGCCGAACCGAGCGGGACAAGCGGCAGAACCAGCTGACACTGCTGCGCAAACGGCTGAAACAGCATCCGTGTCACACCTGTAACGATCGGGAGACGCACGCTCGCTGGGCGGAGCGCTGGTGGCGGCTGAAACGACAGACGGATGAGCTGAGCCAGCAGATCCGCAGTCGCACCGGTGCGGTCGCTCGCATCTTCGATCGCGTGACCGACATCCTGCTCGAACTCGGCTACCTGCTAAAAGACGAGCGCGGCACGGTGACGGCCTCGGTTCACGGTCGCACACTTCGCCGCATCTATGGCGAACGCGATCTTCTCATCGCCGAATGCCTTCGTCGCGGGGTCTGGAGCGATCTCGATCCGGCCGGACTCGCCGCGATGGCGGCCGCCCTCGTCTACGAGCCGCGGCGCGACGAGGGCCAGCTCTCGGATCGTTACCTTCCAAAGGGCGCTTTCCGCCCGGCTCTCGAGAAGACGACGGACCTCTGGGCGAAACTCGACGACATCGAGCGCGCCCACAAACTGCCGGGCTCGAATCCGATTTCGACCGGACTATCACTCGCGATGAACCGGTGGGCGCAGGGGGTGAGTCTCGATCAGGTGCTGCAGGATGCCGATCTGGCAGCCGGAGACTTTGTGCGGATGACGAAGCAGACGATCGACCTGCTCGACCAGCTCTCGGTGGTCGCCGATGGAAATGTCGGGCGTACTGCGCGCGCGGCACTCGACCTCATCCGTCGTGGGATCGTCGCGTACTCGTCGGTCGCCTGACGGGCTGTCCGTCAGCTCGAACTTCCCCCGTTGTGAAGGCTTGTCGGTGGTCGAGATCGTCTCGATGATCGAGCGTATCGAGATCTCGCTCCACAATGGCACGACCGCCCGATTCTTCGGAGAGATGGTTTCGTCGATCCCGTCGATCTCCGCGATCCCGAGACCGGTCAGCAGTGACTCCTTCGTCATCCGAATCACCATCCTGATCGATGGAATATCCCCTCCGTGGCCTTTGCACGAGGCGACCTGGTGGAACACCCGCTCCGCCGCATCCGAGCGCAGCTGATCGAGAGTGCGGTCGTCATCCCCGAGAAGCGACCCGTCACAACCTGTATCGGACGAATCGCCGCCCGTGCTGCTGCTGTGCTTCGCGCGTTCGTCCTTCGCACGCGGGAGTTCCTGCGACACCGTCGCATCGACCGATATCTTCGCGAGCCCCGCGACTTCCGGCGGCATGTCCCATGCAATCCGCACCATCCCATCCGCACCATCCCATCCGGCAGGGCGATGAACCGACACGAACGCCTCTTATGGTGCAGTTCGTCCCGAGGCTCCGCGCGGTCCTCATCGAGACGGTCGCGCACCTGCCGGGCGGGGCCGCGCAGGTCGGCAACCGTGTACCGACCCGCCATCTCCACGAGGGTCGCCTCACCCACCTCGCGAGCCGAGGCGCTGCAGCGGACGGACGCGGCATCCAGTTCCTTCACGATCACCGCCGCAGAGTCGACCCCGAGCGTGCCATCGGCGATCGCCGACGCGATGACCGGGTAGCGCGACGGAAGTAGGGTGCCGTCTGCACCGCCAACGCGATCCGAAGGACATCCATGGTGCGAAGGTGCTGCTGAATCGCCTGCCGGGAGCTGATTACACCGGCATCCGGCATCCCGTCGGCATCCACCGATGCCGGTGGGGAGACCCCCGCAACGCGGCCCTGTGGAGGAGTAGACGAGCCCCCTCAACAGGCAAATGGCGCGGCATCGCTACCCGATACGACAAACTCGCCATCGCCTACCGCGCCGGTGCAGCGCTCCACGCCTGCATCACCCGGATCCGCATATAAAAGACACATCCCAGCCCGGCCTCGATCAGCAGAAGCGAGGCCGCACAGCCGAGCCGGACCCACGGTCGAACTTCCAGTGTCGACAATCTAGGCTGAGTCGGTGCATCCGAGGCGTCAACCCGCGAACCTGCTGATCGCGGTCCTCGCCGCCGCCATCGCCGGTATGAGCCTCGCCGGTGCATTCCCCGACCGTGGATGGTGGCCGCTCGCGTTCCTCGCCCCGGGGCTGATGATGTGGTCGCTCATCGGCCGCGGGTTCTGGAGCTCGCTGCTCGTCGGATCCGTCGGCGGCTTCGCCTTCTTCGGCACTCATATCTTCTGGCTGACGGTCTACCTCGGTCCGATTCCCTGGCTCGCTCTCGCCGTCCTCGAGGGACTCTTCTTCGGTGTCGGCATGACACTCATCGCACTCGCGTGGCGGTATGTGCCGAGAATCTGGCCCGGCCTCGGAGGTCGCCTGCTGGCGCTGCCCGCCGTGCTCGGCGGCCTATGGACGCTCCGGGAAGCCATCACGAGCGTCTGGCCTTACGGCGGATTCTCCTGGGGAAGGCTCGCCTTCTCGCAATCGGACAGTCCTTTCGCCCCGCTCGTCGCCTGGATCGGGATGTCCGGCCTGAGCTTCGCGATCGCATTCCTGTCTGCGGTGCTGCTGCAGTGCATCCGTGAAATCTCCTTCCGCTGGTCGGTTCGCGGCATCGTCGCAACCGCCGCAGCGCTGCTGCTCGTCGCCTTCCCGGCCTGGCCGGAACTGACGGATGGCTCGATCAGGGTCGCCGCGGTGCAGGGCAACTCGAACTCGGGCCTGTTCGCACGGATCAACCCGGGCGACTCGCTTAACGATCACGTCAAGGCGACGCTCCCGATCATCGGCAAGTCGGTGGATGTCGTTGTCTGGCCCGAGAACGCCTCCGACGTCGATCCACTCGAGAACTCGTTCGCCGCCGAACAGCTCGACTATATCCAGAAGGCGATGAAGGCCCCACTCGTGACCGGGACGATCACCTCTGGGTCGGGGGGCCGTACCTGGAACAGCGTGTTGCTCTGGCAGAACGGCAAGGCGATCGATCAGTACGACAAGATCCACCCTGTGCCGTTCGCGGAGTACCTTCCGAATCGCTCGTTCTGGTATCCACTCGCCCCGAAACTGTTCGACCTGGTGCCGCGCGATTACTCCTTCGGCACCCGGAACAACGTCTTCACCATCAAGAATGCCGTCGCCGGCGTGGTGATCTGCTTCGATATCGTCGACGATTCGCTCATCAGGCAGATGGTCGACAGCGGCGCGCAGTTCATTCTCGCGCCGACAAACAATGCGGACTTCGGACCTTCGGATGAGAGCCAACAGCAGGTCGCGATCGCGAGGCTTCGCGCGATCGAGACCGGCAAGAGCGTCGTCAACGATTCGACGGTCGGGGTGAGCGCGATGTTCGGTCCGGATGGCCGCGAGATCACGAGCATCCCGACGTTCACGGCCGGCACCATGATCGCCACGATCCCGCTGAGTTCGACCCGCACTCCGGCGATGGTGATCGGACGCCAGGGTGAATGGCTGGCCGGCGGCTTCGGGCTCGCCGGGCTCGCGCTCGGGCTGCTGCAGCGCAGAAAGCGCCGCAGGGCCGCCGCATAGTGGCGGATCGGCGGTTCGTTAACGACGAAACGGGATCCTCCTCAGAGGATCCCGTAACTGAGTGATGATGTCAGGCGCCGATCTTGTGCTGTCCTTTGCGCGCGCGCAAGAAGTCGAGCCGCTCCTGAAGAAGCTCCTCCAGCTCTGCGCGGGTGCGACGCTCGAGCAGCATGTCCCAATGCGTGCGTGGGATTTTCGCATCCGACGGCTCCGGTTCGACCTGGTTACCGTCGAGGCCGATGAGTCGCCCTTCGTGGCCGCTCTTCGGTGATTCCCATACGGTCGGAATCTCAGCATCGGCCGCGAACATGACTTCGAATCGGGATCCGTCGGCTGCCTGATACGTGCTCTTCTTCCGCGGGGAGAAGGTGACGCCCTCTTCGCTCTGGAGACTCTGGGATCCGAGCCTCATTCCGCGCAAACTGCGATCCGCCATTGTGTGGTCCTCTCTCGCGATGCATTCCCAGTTATAAACCCCGAAGCTGGACGAATCCTTTCCTCCGCGCGGCGTTCCCAGTGAGTTCCCAGACTACGGTGAGTTTTCTGTGAGCTCTGCCAGTACGCTGACGGCGATATCCGCTCGGTCGGTGAAGATCCCGTCGACACCGTG
>JAYVNU010000197.1:0-4206 GCA_043758345.1 Lacisediminihabitans sp. | reverse complement strand
GTGCAACATGGCCTCTCAGGATAGGGGAGCGACACCGGGATATTAGAGTTGAGGGATGCCCGGAGCCATCGACCTGCACACCCATAGCAGCGTTTCCGACGGCACAGAGTCCCCGGCAGAGCTCATCGCTGCGGCGATCGAGGCAGGACTCGGCACCGTCGCCCTCACCGACCACGACTCGACCTCCGGCTGGGCTGAGGCGTTTTCAGCGGCGTCCGGTACGCAACTGACGGTCATCCCGGGAATGGAACTGAGCACCAATTACGGGCCGGCGAGCGTGCACATACTCGCCTACCTCTTCAACCCGCTCGATGGCGGGGTGATCGCTGAGACGGCGCGTATCCGCGATGGTCGCCTTCATCGCGCGGAACGCATCGTCGAGAAGATCGGCGAAGACTATGACCTGACCTGGGACGACGTTCTCGCGCAGTCGGCCGACGGAGGAACGCTCGGACGCCCGCACATCGCCGATGCACTCGTCGTCAAGGGCCACGTCAACAGTCGCGAGGAGGCGTTCGAATCGATCCTCGACTGGAAGGGTCCGTACTACGAGAAGTACTACGCGCCGTCACCGCTCGAAGGCGTTCGGATGATCGTTGCGGCCGGCGGGGTGCCGGTGCTTGCGCATCCGGCGACGCGCGGTCGCTATCGGGTGATCGAAGAGCACGCGATCGCCGAACTGGTCGACGCGGGACTCGTGGGGCTCGAGATCTTCCACCGCGACAACACCGAAGACGGCAAGGCACGCCTTCACGAACTGGCCGAGAAATTCGACCTGGCCGTTACGGGCTCGAGCGACTACCACGGCACCGGAAAACCTAACCGTCTGGCGGAGAACACGACATCGCCGGAGTCGCTCGAGCGCATCATCGCGGCGTCATCCGGAACGACACCGTTCCGCGGCTGACGGCTGGGTAGATCGCCGGTCGGACCAGCCCTCAGGCGGCGCGCAGCCGCTCGACGGCCTCGAGCGTTCTGCCGACCTCGAATTCACCGACCCGGCGCGCGGAGCTCAGGCTCGGGATGCGGCTCGCATCGGCAGCATGCAGTTCGGCGTCGACCGACCACAGCACGATGCTCGCCCACCAGTCGCCGCGAATGGTGTTCGTCGTGCGCACCGACGCGAAATAGTAGCCGGCAGCGAACCCGCCGGCCGTCGACTCGAGCTTCGCAAAGCTGCCCGAACCCTGTTCCGCGATCGGATCGAGAGTGGCGAGTTCGATGTCACCGTACTCGGCCGGACCTCGGAACAGTGCCAGGGAATGCCTGTATTCGAACGAAGCAATGATCGGCGCGTCGCGCGCCTCCCGCAGTCTCTTGGCGCTCGGAAAAGACTCCCTGAACCACGTGCCGAAACCCCGAAAAGCCATCGCGTCAGCGTGTCGCCGGGGGAGTGCCGCCGGATCCGGAGGTGCGACGACGCGTGCGGTTGCGTGAGCGCGGCGGGCGCGAGCCTTCGGCGCCCCCGGCATCGGGTGATGTCGTCGCCGCCGCGGGCTGCTCGCCACGGCCGTGCGAACGATCGCCGCTCGAGCCATGGCCGGAGGGAGCACCGCCGGAGGGCGCACCACCGGAACGGCCCCGACCGCCCTGGCCGCCGCCGGAACGCCCGCCGCGGTCGCTGTCGGTCGCTCGTGGCTCGCGAGGGCGCACCGGACCGGCCGACGAGAGTCGACCCTTGGTGCCCTCGGGGATGTCGAGGTCGGTGTAGAGGTGCGGTGACGAGGAGTAGGTCTCGACGGGTTCGGGCTGGCCCATGTCGAGAGCCTTGTTGATCTGGGTCCACTTGTGCATGTCATCCCAGTCGACGAACGTGACCGCGATGCCGGTCTTGCCGGCGCGTCCGGTGCGCCCAGCACGGTGCAGGTACGTGTCGTCATCGTCGGGGATGGTGTGGTTGATCACGTGGGTGACGTCATTGACGTCGATGCCGCGAGCCGCGACATCCGTGGCGATCAGGATGTCTTTCTTGCCAGCCTTGAAGGCCGCCATTGCGCGCTCGCGCTGCTCCTGGTTGAGGTCGCCGTGCACCGCCGCGGCGTTGAATCCACGGTCGTTCAGCTCTTCGACCAATTTCGCGGCCGCCCGCTTCGTGCGCGTGAAGATGACGGTCTTGCCGCGACCCTCCGACTGCAGGATGCGTGAGATGACCTCGTCTTTGTCGAGCGAATGGGCGCGGTAGACGACATGCTTGATGTTGGCCTGGGTGCGTCCCTCATCCGGATCCGTTGCACGGATGTGAATCGGACGGTTCATAAAGCGGCGCGCGAGGGCGACGATCGGGCCGGGCATCGTCGCGGAGAACAGCATCGTGTGACGGGTGGGGCTGGTCTGCGCGAAGAGCTTCTCGATATCGGACAGGAATCCGAGGTCGAGCATCTTGTCGGCCTCGTCGAGCACCATCACCTTGACGTCCTTAAGCGACAGCATGCGCTGGCTGGCGAGGTCAAGAAGGCGCCCCGGCGTTCCGACGACGACCTGCGCGCCGGCCTTCAGCTGCTCAACCTGGCCCTCATATGCCTTCCCACCGTAGATCGCGGCCACCTGGGTGCCACGATTCGACGCGGCGAGGGTGAGATCTTCCGCTACCTGGATGCACAACTCACGGGTCGGGACGACGACGAGAGCCTTGACGCCCGGCTCGGGATTCTGTCCGAGGGCCTGGAGGAGGGGGAGTCCGAAGCCGAGTGTTTTACCGGTTCCCGTCTTGGCCTGCCCGATGATGTCCTGGCCGGCGAGCCCCATCGGGATTGTCTGGGTCTGGATCGGGAATGGTTCGATGATGCCCTTTGTCGCAAGAGCGTCGACCATATCCTGGTCGATGTTGAGATCTGAAAACGTTGAAATGATAAATGCCCTGTCTTGAAGCGGCGACGCCCGCTTTGACCTGGGGCGTGCGTGGATCTCCACCAGAAATGGGAGATGTTGACTGTAGTTTAGCGTCAGGGGCCCGAGGATGTTCCTTGTTCGCTGGCAGCGGCCTGTCGCATCCGCCGCCGGTAGGGTTGCTCCGTGGTCTCTCTGTTCCGTCGTCGTTCCCAACACGCCGCAGCGCCGCGGTTGCACGCCCGCGGTGAGCCGGAGATCAACGTCAACAAAGTCGACTTCTCGGAATTGGCGCCGACCCTCGAACAGTTCCTCGCTCAGGCCGCCTACCTGCAGTTGACCGTCTTCGAGACGCTGGCCGGTGCTGTCGCCGGGGCGCCGGATGCCGAGTCGAAAGAGGCGGTCAGCACCGCGGCGGCCCTCTCGCTGCAAAAACATCACGGGCTCATCGCCGAGATCGCCCGGAAGCGCAAAGATGCGGCGGCGGCCATGGTGCCCTACGCCGGGCGCATCGACGACTACCGCAGTCGAACGATCGGCTCGAACTGGTACGAGACCATGGTCACCAGCTATGTGACGGCCGGCCTCCTCGATGACTTCTCGCGCGGGCTCGCCAGCGGGCTGCCGGCCGAGAGTGCCAGGCGCGTTTCCGACATCCTCGGCACCGACGACGGCCACCGGCTCATTGCTGATGAATTGCGGAAGAGCATCGAGGCCGACCCGAGACTCGCATCGAAGCTCGCGATGTGGGGCCGACGGCTCGTCGGCGACACCCTGCTCATCGCGCGGTCGTCTCTCGCCATCCCGGCGAGCGGCCACGCCGACGAGGCTCGACTCGAGCCCGTTTTCACCGAGCTGATCGCCGCTCACACCCGCCGGATGGATGCGCTCGGCCTGACGGCCTAGACCCAGGTTTCCCGTTGTCGGTCAGGTCGCGCTGCGACCGCCGAGCCGCACGAGGGTTTCGACATCCGAGTTCCGGCGACGACGGCTTGCGACGACGCCGACCAGCACGGAGATTCCTCCGGCCGCGACGAGGCTGATCGCCCAGATCCACCCGCCGTCGAACCTCAGGCCCACCCAGGTCAGTGATGCCCAGACGATTGCCGCCACGCCAGCGCCGAGAGCGGGCAGAAGAAGCGTTCCCCGCAATTCACGGGAGAGGAGAGCGTACTGCGCGATGAGGCCGAGGATGGCCCCACCGAGAATGACGAAGAGCAGTTCCATGACGGACGCCCCCTCTCCTCAGGCGACGAAGCCGACGCGGCGGGACTCCTCGGAGCCCACCTCGATGTAGCCGAACGACTCGGTCGGCACGATGTAGAGAGTGCCTCGATTGTCGACGAGCCTGAGGAATTTCGCGCCACCGTCGAGGGCGGC
>JAYVNU010000196.1:0-4229 GCA_043758345.1 Lacisediminihabitans sp. | reverse complement strand
TCCCACAGTTCGACCTGGTTGCCGAGCATCAGCATGACCGCATCACCGCGTGCAACGCCGAGTGAGCGGAGCCAGGCGGCGAGCTGGTCGGACCGGGTGACCAGCTGGTCGAAGGTGCGGCTGGTCCGTCTGCCGTCCTCTTCGATGATGACGAGGGCTTCCCGCGAGTTGCCGCGCGCGATCACGTCGAACCAGTCGATCCCCCAGTTGAAGACGGGACCGACATCCGGCCACTCGAAGCCCGCGACCGCACCGTCGTAGTCTTCGCGCAACTCGATGAGCCGATCGCGTGCCGTCCGGTACTGATCGATTGGATTGGCTTCGCTGAATTCGGCCTGCGGCATCGTCGACGCTCCCTCTGGCTCCGTCACGGATCCGACTCGATTCTATAAAGGTCTCAGCTGAAGGCCGAGATGCCGGTGATCTCACGCCCGAGGATGAGGGTGTGTACCTCATCCGTGCCCTCGTAGGTGCGAACCGCCTCGAGGTTCGCGGCGTGACGCATCGGCGAGTGCTCGAGCGTCACCCCGTTGCCGCCGAAGACGGTGCGGGCCTCGCGGCAGATCCGGATGGCCTCGCGGCAGTTGTTGAGCTTGCCGACCGAGATCTGGTGCGGCTGCAGTCGCCCCGCATCCTTGAGCCGACCGAGGTGGAGCGCGAGCAGCGTTCCAGTGCTGATCTCGACCGCCATGTCCGCGAGCTTCTGCTGGGTCAGCTGGTACCCGGCGAGCGGTTTGCCGAACTGCAGTCGCTCCTTCGAGTACGCCAGCGCCGCCTGGAAGCTGTCGCGAGCGGCGCCCATTGAGCCCCAGATGATGCCATAGCGCGCCTCGTTGAGGCACTCGAACGGGCCGCGGAGCCCGCGAGCCCCCGGCAGCATTGCTTCCGCAGGAACCCGCACGCCGTCGAGCAGGACATCGCACTGGATGGATGCCCGCATCGACAGTTTCCGCGCAATGGGCGTCGCGCTGAACCCCGATGCCGCTGTCGGAACGAGGAAACCGCGGATACCGTCATCCGTCATTGCCCAGATCACCGCGACCTGCGCGACCGACGCGAGTCCGATCCAGCGCTTTGCGCCGTCGATGATCCAGTCGGCATCGGGGGCGGAACCGTCGCGGTGGGCGAAGGTCGACATCGCGCCGGGGTCGGAGCCCGCGCTGGGCTCGGTGAGTCCGAAACATCCGATGATCTCGCCCGTCGCCATGCGCGGGAGCCACTCGAGCTTCTGCGCCTCCGAGCCGTGCTTGTAGATCGCGCCCATGACGAGCGAGCCCTGCACGCTCGCGAAGGTGCGGATACCGGAGTCGCCAGCCTCGAGTTCGAGTGCCGCGAGGCCGTAGTCCACCGCGGATCGGCCAGCGCACCCGTAGCCCTGGAGGTGGCTGCCCAGCAGGCCCAGGCGCCCCATCTCCGGCACGAGCTCCAGCGGGAATGTCGCCGTGTCGAACCAGCCCGCGATGTTCGGCTTGACCCGCGTGTCGACGAAATCGCGGACGTTCGCGCGATAGGCGAGTTCGTCTGGGGCGAGGAGCGAATCGATGTCGATCAGATCGAGGATGTCGCTGGCGCTATCGCCCATGTGATTCTGCCCCTTCGCTGCGGCCAGTGGTGCGCTCCACGGTATCCGACACGCCTGAAAGCAGGAAGTCTTCACCACTCGGCGGCGGTGCATCGACGGTAGCCGGGCATTGAGGCCCGGCAACCGTTCGCGAGCGGAATCAGGCGGCGTTCGACATCTGCAGCTCGCGCCAGTTCGCCCGCAGGCGCGCAATGAGCACTGGCACGGCATCGGAAGAGACCAGAACGTTGCCCGACTTTGCGGTGGTCGGCGTGATGACCGCGATCAGCTGCAGGGCGAGAGTGAGTCGTTTGGCGAGTTGCGGGGTGAGGCGCAACGCATGCTGCAGGCCGAGCGGGGTGAACGCCTGGCTCTGCGCGACCAGCTCCACGGCGCGCAGCAGCATGTCGAACTCGGCGCTGTCGAAGGGGGCGATCGCCGAACGGATATCGGGCTGGTCGGCATCATCCACCGAATAGATTAACCGGGCTGAGGTCTCGGAGGCCGCGTCGGGGTCGCTGAAGAAGGAAGTCATAACTGAACTCATTTTCGGGTTGATTCAGATCGGATACCGAGTTCTCGGAGTTGGGTGACGCCGTCGGTATACGTAGCCTAGAGTAATGCCCCCCGTTGTGGGGACTTTTTCCGGCAGATTTCCAGACAGGCTCGTCCCTGCCAGCGTGCCGTCCGGGCTGTCGGTCGCTGCCGGTAGCCTGCGGTGATGAATTACGGCGGGTCGCAGCACGATGCCATCTTCTGTGCTGACGGCTGTGGCGTCATCCGCGCGTCGGGGCATCCGTGCTCCTCACCGGTGCAGGCGGACGCTCCGCTCAATCTCTGCACCGAGCATCTACTCGCCGCGCACGACTGGGTGGCGCAGGATGTCGGAGTCACCGACGCGCTTCCCTCACCCTGCCTCGCCTGCGGGTCGCGCCTCGGGGTGCGGTATCCCTCGGGTTGGCTCTGCGCCATCTGCGAATGGAGGGTGGGCGACATCCCGGACGCCGACCTCTCCGACCTCCGCGTCGATGTCGTCTACTACATCCGCTATCGCGGTCGCATCAAGATCGGCACCTCGGCCAGCCCCCGTCGACGACTCTCAGCGCTGCCGGTCGACGAGCTGCTGGCCTTCGAGCGCGGCGACCGGCTGGTCGAGCAGCGACGTCACCGGCAGTTCGCTGCACACCGACTCGGGCACACCGAGTGGTTCGAGCAGCACGACGCCCTCGAACGCCATCTCGAGCAACTCAGCGCCGGGGTGGATGACCCGTGGTCCCGCTACGCGCTCTGGAAGAGTGGGGCCGCCGCCCGAGAGAGCCCCCGGTGATCGAGACGATCACCGGGGCGCTTTCGCAGTGACTACTTGTGGAAATAACAACGGGTGGGCCTATCCGGTGCTGATGCAAAAGAATTCATAACAGTAGTCAACGCGATCATTGACAATCTTCTTGAACGTTTTTTTCTTGGCGGGCAAGATGTCATCGTTGCAGAGGGTGGTGACCGTCTTTTAGGTTTCGCGGCTGTGGACGGGCAGTGGCTTGAACAGCTTTACGTCGACTTTGAGGCGCAGGGCAGTGGCGTCGGACGGGCGCTTTTGGCGGCGGTGAAAAAAGCCAGACCCGGTGGTTTCTTTCTGCTCGTTTTCACCCGAAACACGCGTGCGCGCGTGTTTTACGAGGCGCTTGGCTGTGTGCTCGTGGAGCAGAGCGACGGCAGCCGAAACGAGGAGAAGGAACCGGACTGCACATACTCGGACGCTCCAGCAGGACTCCCCACTGGCGAGGGACCTCATCCTGATTCAGATAATCGTCAGGATGACGGAACCTGACCGCTTACCTCTACTTATGGGCACATCCTCGAACACTGCGCGCTGACCGTTCCCCTTATGATCGGCTGATCAAGCCTGAGGTCGCCGGTCGATCGCTTCTCACTGGTATCCAAAATTTCGCCTGGTGACAGCCCGGAAAGGCACTGTCGCATCTCACAGAGACGGGACGGCCTCGGGCGGCCGGGTCTTCCAGTCCGAGCGAAGGATCCCCATTACGACGAGGTCCTCATAGCCCCCACGGACCCAGGCATGCTGGCGCTGATGGCCCTCGATCACAAAGCCCGCCTTCTCGTAGGCGCGTATCGCGCCAAGGTTTGACGCAATCACTTCCAGGTGGAGGCGGCGCAGGTTGCAGCGTACGAAGGCGAACTCGACGATCTGCGAGACGGCAGCCGTGCCGACACCGTTCCCACGAGCTTCGGCAACCACTGCGATGCCCACTTCTGCATGGCGGGCGAGTTCGTCGAACGCGAAGAGTGAGACGCCACCGACGGCAACACCGTCCACGTCGATCACGAAACTTATCCTCCTCTCGGAAGTTCCCGCGTCGGCCTGAGCGAGCTGGGTCTCAGAGGCAACCCGAGTGAGCAGAGCAGGCGACGACGGGTTCCGCTCCTCCCAAGTATCCAAATCAGCAGCAACCAGAAATAGAACGTCGGAGTCTCCGTCAAGACGAGGACGAATAGTGACGGACCGCGACGAAGACATGCTCAGCATGCTACCGATCGACAGAGGCGGCCCGCAACGAGCGTCAATCCAGCGGCTGCATTGACCCCTGATCAATCCGCCGACAGACCCTTCGGGGCACATCGTTAAAGAATTGGGCGGTGTCATAGTTGG
>JAYVNU010000195.1:0-4229 GCA_043758345.1 Lacisediminihabitans sp. | reverse complement strand
GCTCGACGGGTGACCCCGCCACCCCCTACGCGCAGGCGAAGGCGCTCGCTCACCAGCTCAGGAGCGGGGTGCTCGTCACCTACCACGGCGACGGACATACCGCCTACAACAAGGGTGTTCACTGCATCGATGCCGCGGTGGATGCCTACCTGCTGGCGGGCACCGTGCCGAACAAAGACCCGCAGTGCCGCTGAGACTGCGAGCACGATCCCTCAGTCGGAGGCGCTGCGCCCCGTCTCCTTTTGCAGCCGATCGATCTGCTCGGATGCCTCGGCCTTCGTGATGTCGGCCGGGACCTCCTCACCGGCCTCCCGTGCGAGCGTGTCCGGGTAGCTCTTCTGCGCACCCGTCATGGGTTCATCGCCGGTCACCCAGTCGGACGGGTCTTTGACGGCGCTATTGTCCGGGTCGCTGCCGGCGCCGAGCATCTCTGGATCATCAGTCATGCTGCGGTCGCTATGGGCGGGATCCGTCCCTCGTAACCGTCTTCCGAAAACGCAGGGGATTTCGCGCGATTTCGGCAAAGGACGCACGAATTGACGGAAATTGACAGAATCTCCTGCGTTTTGGGATGCAAGGCGAGCCACTTACAGAGTGCGGTCGGCCGCGGCTGCAAGAATGGGGACATGTCGCTTACAGCCGTCGGTACCGCCCTGTCATTCAAGGTCAAAGACCTCGCCCTCGCCGAATCCGGTCGCCACCAGATCCGTCTCGCCGAAAACGAGATGCCGGGGCTCATGGCCCTCCGCGAGGAGTTCGGTCCGACCCAGCCCCTCGCCGGTGCCCGCATCGCCGGCAGCATCCACATGACGGTGCAGACCGCCGTGCTCATCGAGACCCTCGTGGCACTCGGTGCGCAGGTGCGCTGGGCCAGCTGCAACATCTTCTCGACGCAGGATGAGGCTGCCGCCGCGGTCGTCGTCGGTCCGTACGGCACTGTGGCCGACCCATCTGGTGCCCCCGTGTTCGCCTGGAAGGGCGAGACGCTCGAGGAGTACTGGTGGTGCACCTCGCAGATCTTCGACTGGTCGGCAGAGGGCGCAACCGGCCCGAACATGATTCTGGATGACGGCGGCGACGCGACGATCCTCGTGCACAAGGGCCGGGAGTACGAACTCGCCACTGTTGTTCCGGACGCGACGGATGCCGACAGCCACGAGTGGCGCGTCATCCTCGACACCCTGCGTGCTTCGCTCGCCACCTCGTCAGACCGCTGGACCACCATCGCCGCCGGCATCATGGGCGTCACGGAGGAGACGACGACGGGCGTTCACCGGCTCTACGAGCTGTCTAAGGCCGACGACCTGCTCTTCGCGGCGATCAACGTCAACGACTCCGTGACGAAGTCGAAGTTCGACAACAAGTACGGCATCCGCCACTCGCTGCCCGACGGACTCAACCGCGCGACCGACGTGCTGATCGGCGGCAAAGTCGTCTTCGTCGCGGGCTACGGCGATGTCGGAAAGGGTGCGGCGGAAGCGCTCAAGGGCCAGGGAGCCCGCGTCATCGTCAGCGAGATCGACCCGATCAACGCGCTGCAGGCCGCGATGGACGGATTCCAGGTCACCACCATCGAAGACGTGATCGGCGACGTCGACATCTTCGTCACCGGAACCGGCAACGAGAACGTCATCACCCTCGAGCACCTGCAGGCAATGAAGCACCTCGCCATCGTCGCGAACGTCGGGCACTTCGACAACGAGATCGACATGGCCGGCCTCGAGGCGCTCGTCGGCACCGAGAAGATCGAGATCAAGCCACAGGTGCACGAATGGCGCCTGCCGAGTGGGCGCAGCATCCTCATCCTGTCGGAGGGTCGACTGATGAACCTCGGCAACGCGACCGGCCACCCCTCGTTCGTGATGAGCAACTCGTTCGCGAACCAGGTGCTCGCTCAGATCGAGCTCTACGCCCATGGCGAGAACTACGAGAAGAGGGTCTACGTGCTGCCGAAGCACCTCGACGAGAAGGTGGCACGCCTGCACCTCGACGCCCTCGGGGTGAAGCTCACCGTGCTCACCGACGCGCAGTCGAAGTACCTCGGTGTCGACCCCGCCGGACCCTACAAGGTCGATCATTACCGCTACTGAGGGAGCGACGGCCGTGGTCGGCACGACCGAGGCCATCCCGTTCTCGCTGCCCTATCGCAGCGCGGCCGAGCTCTCCAACATCGAGACGGTGCTCGCCTCCGGCCACTCCCACGGAGACGGCCCGTTCACGGCGAGCGCGACGGCCCAGCTGAGGAGCATCACGTCGGCGCCGAACGTGCTGCTCACCACGTCTGCCACGCACGCGCTCGAGATGGCCAGCCTGCTTCTCGGTTTCGGCGTCGGCGATGAGGTCATCCTGCCGAGCTTCACGTTCCCCTCGGCCGCCGACGCGATCGCGCGCACCGGGGCAACCTGCGTCTTCGTGGATATCGACCAGGCGAGCGGCAACATCGACGCGCAGCAGGTGAGTGAGGCGGTCGGACCCCGCACGAGGGCGATCTCGATAATGCACTACGGCGGGGTGCCGGTCGACATCGAGTCGATCGCGTCGATCGCGCACGATCACGAACTGCCGATCGTGGAAGACAACGCCCACGGGCTCGGGGTCGTCGCGCACGGCCGCTCGCTCGGCACCGTCGGAGTGCTCGCGGTCCAGAGCTTCCATGACACCAAGAACGTGCACAGCGGCGAGGGCGGCGCGCTGCTCATCAACGATCCCTCCCTGCTCGAGCGCGCGGAGATCATGCGGGAGAAGGGGACGAACCGGTCGCAGTTCCTCCGCGGGCAGATCGACAAGTACAGCTGGATCGAGTGGGGATCGAGCTACCTCCCGAGCGAGATCAACGCTGCTGTTCTCGATTCGCAGCTCAGCGAGTTCGACGAGATCCAGCGACGCCGGTTCGCGGTTTGGAACAGATATTCCGCCGAGCTCGGAAGCTGGGCGGACTCGGTCGGAGCGCGCCTGATGTCGCCCCCCGGCGGCATCCACGCGGCGCATCTCTTCTTCATCCAGCTGCCCGACTGGGGCTCGCAGGGCGCCCTGATCGCGCACCTGAAGACCTTCGGCGTCGTCGCGACATTCCACTACGTTCCCCTCGACTCGAGTCCGGCCGGGCTTCGCTACGGTCGAACTCTTCGCCCGCTTGCCGTGAGCGAAGATTTTTCGAGGCGTCTCGTGCGACTGCCGCTCTGGGCAAACATGTCCGAAGATCAGACGAGCCGGGTCATCGCGGCGGTTCAGTCGTTCCAACCTCGGTAGGGTTTTTGCTGTGATGCACAGACAGTGGCAAGGCGTACAGACCTCGGACCTGGGCGAGTGAGCGCGGTCGGCCGTCTCGTGACAGTGCTGCGCACCGAAGGGGTGCGGTCGGCATCCTGGCGAAGCGCGAAATATCTCTCCAACCGGTTCAGCCCGTTCGTCGTGACCCCGCTGTCGACGGTCTATGCGGATGACGTCGTCGCCGTCGACTGGACGCAGCCACATCAGTTCAACGCGCGGCCGATCGAGGGCACCGAGGGGAAATTCCGCATCGCCTGGATCATCACCCCGCCGAGCCGCACGAGCGGCGGCCATCAGAATGCCTTCCGCTTCATGAGCTTCCTCGAGGATGCCGGTCACGAACTCACCGTCTACCTCTACTCGCCGGGCCGATATCCGGTGGTCAGCGTCGATGAGATCCGCGCGATGATGCACGAGATGAGCGGTTTCCCCGACCTCGTCGGCGACATGAAGCTCTACGAGCCGTCCACCGGGCTCGCGGCCGGATTCGACGCCGTCTTCGCCTCGGACTGGGAGGCGACCTACGCGGCGTACCGCTATGAGGGCCACGCGAAGCGCTTCTACTTCGCGCAAGACTTCGAGCCGTACTTCTTCGCGGAGGGAAGCGATTTCGTGATCGCCGAGAATTCCTATCGCCTCGGATTCCACGGCATCGCCGCCGGGCAATGGCTCGGTGACAAGCTACGAACCGAGTACGGCATGACCTGCGACGCCTACGATTTCGCGGTCGACACGAGCCGTTACACCTACGCCAATACCGCGAGGCGCACCGAGGTGTTGTTTTACGCCCGGCCACCGACCCCGCGTCGAGCGACCGAGTTCGGCCTCCTCGCCCTCAGCGAACTCAGCCGCCTCCGGCCGGACATCACGATCAACCTCGTCGGCTGGGACATGTCGACCTACGATGTGCCGTTTCCGCACGTGAACCACAAGGCCCTGGACATTTCCGAGCTCGACGC
>JAYVNU010000194.1:0-4252 GCA_043758345.1 Lacisediminihabitans sp. | reverse complement strand
GGGGACGGGCTGCTCGCCCGCACGGTGCCCCGACCGTGGCTGACGCCCGTGACCTACCTCATCGTCATCACCGGCGCGATCCTCGTCACCGAGCTCGCACGACGCACGCCGGTGAGCCTCGCACTCACCGGTCGGCCCTACAGGCGCAGAAAACCCACGGTCGCGGCGGCGATCCCCGCCAGCGAGACCGCAGTCGCGCCGCGGAACTAGCCCCAGTTCTCAGATAGCCGACGCCGTCATTTCGGAAATTCAGGACTTTGGTTCGCGGATCCCGTGAAATCGCCCGAGTTCGAGGATTAGCGCGGCCACATTCCTGAATTTACGAAGGGGCGGGAACGCTCCGCTCAGCCGGGAGATCACCCGCCGTACCCAAAACGCAGGAGATTCTCGTCGATTCGAGCAACAGCGATACGAATTGCTCGCTCGACGGGAATATCTCCTGCGTTTCAGGAGGGAGGGATGGATGGGGTCAGCCGACGCCCTTCGCCGCGATGCCCGGCATCGCCGCAGGGTCGACTCTCTCCGGGTGCATGATCCCGGCCAGGATCGCAGCAGCGACGAGGATGCCGACCGAGAGCGCGAACGGGATGGCGAACCCGCCAGTGACCTGCACCAGCAGCCCGACGACGATCGGTGAAAGTACACCGGCGACACCGAAGCCGGTGTTCACCATGCCGCTCGCCGTTCCCGACCAGGTGGGGGCGACATCCATCGGAATCGCCCAGAGCTGCGCGTTGGTGAGCTCAAGGAAGAAGAACGAGAAGGCGAGCGAGACGACGGCCACAGTGAGCGGCGGGGTGAAGACGAGCGGAAGCAGGCAGAGCAGCGACCCGATGAATCCGACGAGCAGCATCGTCCGGCGCGCATTTCGAGCGTTGCCGGTGCGACGAAGGAAGCGATCGCTCAGCACGCCGCCGAGCGTGTCGCCGACGACGCCGCCGATGAGGATGAGCGAGGTGAGGAGACCGTAGTGGGCGAGGTCCTGATTGTAGGTCGTCGCGAGGAGCGTCGGGATCCAGGTGAAGAATACCCAGGCGACCCAGCCGTAGCCGAAGTCGACGAGGGCGACCGGGAGGATGGTGCGGATGAGCTTGCGCCACGGAACCGGCGGGCGGAGAGACGTCTTCGGGGTGTCGGGGATCTCGGAAAGTTCGAGAGCGGTGATGCCGGTCATCTCCTTCGGCCGGTCACGGAACAGGGCGAACCAGACGAACGCCCAGGTCATGCTGAGGATGCCGACGACGATGAATGACTCCCGCCAGCCGGAGATGAGGATGATCCCGGTCACCGCGATCGGTGCGATCGCCGTTCCGAGACGGGAGGCCTAGTGCACGATGCCCTGAACTAAACCGTTGCGGTCCGGCGGCACCCAGCGGCTCATCGCCTGGGTCGCGGTCGGGAACGTCGCCGACTCGCTGAAACCGAGGATCGCCCTCGCGATAAGCAGTGTCACGAGCCCGGTGACCAGCCCGGTGAATAGCGTCGACACTCCCCAGAGCAGTCCGAGGATGAGAAGACCGCGCCGCGGGCCGATCTTCTCGCCGATCCACCCCCCGAAGATCTGGAGCGTGGCGTAGAAGACGGCGAAGACGGATGCGGCGAGGCCGAATTCCGTCGTGCTGAGACCGAACTCCTCGATAATCGACGGGCCCGCTGTGGCGATGTTGTTTCGGTCGAAGTAGGCGATGAAATACATCACGCAGAGAAGCACCACGACCTTCCCGCGACGGCGGTGACGGATGATCGGGGTCGCGCTCGCGCTCGGGCTCGGGCTGGATGGGCGTAGTTCGGTGGTGGCGCTCATTGGCTCCTCAGAATTCCACGGCGACCAGTGCACCGCTCAGCGTTTCTGAGAGTATTCACAGACCCTAAGGAACTCCTGAGTCAGGGCGGTCACAACCGCTTTGCCAATCAGACCCTTATGTGATTCCAAGGATTCTTCCCTCTCTCTCGGCGTTATGCCGAGGGCGCAATCCCGCGCCGGTGTCGGTGGCGCTGCCTAAGCTTGGAAGCATGGAACCGACCAGATCCGTGCGCCCGTTCGAGGTCGTCAGTGACTATGTCCCGAGCGGCGACCAGCCAGCGGCGATAGCCGAATTGACGGCCCGCATCAACGCCGGCGAGACGGATATCGTGCTTCTCGGCGCCACCGGAACGGGCAAGTCGGCGACGACGGCCTGGCTCATCGAGGCCGTGCAGCGCCCCACCCTCGTGCTCGCCCACAACAAGACGCTCGCCGCCCAGTTGGCGAACGAATTCCGCGAGCTCATGCCGAACAATGCCGTCGAATACTTCGTCTCGTATTACGACTACTACCAGCCCGAGGCCTACGTTCCCCAGACCGACACCTTCATCGAGAAAGACTCCTCGATCAATGCCGAGGTCGAGCGCCTTCGCCACTCGACGACCAACTCGCTGCTCAGCCGACGCGATGTCATCGTCGTCTCGACGGTCTCGTGCATCTACGGCCTTGGCTCCTCGGAGGAATACCTCGACGCCATGATCGCTCTCCAGGTCGGCATGAAGATCGACCGCGAGACCCTCATCCGCAAATTCGTGTCTATGCAATACCAGCGCAACGATGTCGACTTCTCCCGGGGAAACTTCCGGGTGCGCGGCGACACCATCGAGATCATCCCGATGTACGAAGAGCTGGCGATCCGCATCGAAATGTTCGGCGACGAGGTCGAGGCGATCTACAGCCTCCATCCGCTCACCGGCGACGTGGTCCGCAAGCTCGATGCCGTCTCCGTGTTTCCCGGCTCGCACTACGTCGCGGGGACCGAGCGCATGCACGCCGCGATCAAGACCATCGAAATCGAGCTCGCGGAGCGCCTCGGGCAGCTCGAGCGCGAGGGCAAGCTGCTCGAGGCCCAGCGCCTCCGCATGCGCACCAACTTCGACCTCGAGATGATGCAGCAGATCGGATTCTGCAGCGGCATCGAGAACTATTCGCGCCACATCGACGGTCGCAATCCCGGCGAGGCCCCGCACTGCCTCATCGACTATTTCCCCGACGACTTCCTGGTCGTCATCGACGAGTCGCATGTCACGGTTCCGCAGATCGGGGCGATGTACGAGGGGGATGCCTCACGCAAGCGCACCCTCGTCGACCACGGGTTCCGGCTGCCGAGCGCCCTGGACAACCGCCCGCTCAAGTTCAACGAGTTCCTCGACCGCGTCGGTCAGAAGGTCTACCTGTCGGCGACGCCCGGCAAGTACGAGATGGGAATCACCGACAGCGTCGTCGAGCAGATCATCCGCCCGACCGGCCTCATCGACCCCGAGATCGTGGTCAAGCCGACCAAGGGCCAGATCGACGACCTGCTCGAGGAGATCCGCAAGCGCGTCGCCCTGAACGAGCGCGTGCTGGTGACGACGCTGACGAAGAAGATGTCCGAAGAGCTGACCGAATTCCTCGGCGAGGCCGGCGTTCGCGTGCGTTACCTTCACTCCGATGTCGATACCCTCCGACGGGTCGAGCTGCTGACCGAGTTGCGGCAGGGTGTCTACGACGTGCTCGTCGGCATCAACCTTCTCCGCGAGGGGCTCGACCTGCCCGAGGTGTCGCTTGTCGCCATCCTCGACGCCGACAAGGAGGGCTTCCTGCGCTCATCGACCTCGCTCATCCAGACCATCGGCCGGGCCGCTCGCAATGTCTCCGGTGCCGTACACATGTATGCGGATGTCATGACCGACTCCATGAAGTTGGCGATCAGCGAGACCAATCGCCGTCGCGAACTCCAGGTCGCGTACAACCTCGAGCGCGGAGTCGATCCGCAGCCGCTGCGCAAGAAGATCGCCGACATCACCGACCAGCTGCAGCGGGAGGATGCCGACACGGCAGAGTTGCTCTCCGGCCGTGGCGGTCGCAAACGCTCCCCAACACCGAACCTCAAGCGTGAGGGAAACCAGCACGCGGGGCTCGCGGCGAGCGGGGCGAACGGACTTGAGTCGATCATCCGCGACCTCAACGACCAGATGCTGCAGGCCGCCGGGGAACTCAAGTTCGAACTGGCCGGTCGACTCCGCGACGAGGTGGCAGACCTGAAGAAGGAGCTCCGGCAGATGGAAGCGGCGGGGCACCTCAGCTAGCATGCTGCGCGCGCGGATGCGTCTGCATTGTCCCACCGGACTACCGCGCCGCGTCCGCGCGGGGCACGAGCAGCACCAGCGCATTCCGAGCGCCAATCGCCGCGTGACGCCCCTTTCATCATTCAGGAGGTGATGGGGATGAAGTGAATGATGAGGC
>JAYVNU010000193.1:0-4255 GCA_043758345.1 Lacisediminihabitans sp. | reverse complement strand
TCGTCGATCCGGCGACCTCCGTCGTTCTCGACAGTGTTCCCCTCCCGCCGACGAACCCGCAGCTGTTCCTCGCCGGCGACAACGTGGTGATCGGCTCGGGTGGAACAGGACAGTTCTGGATCGTCGCGCTCAGCCAGCTCGCCCACTTCGATGCCCAGTCGCAGCCGACGCTCAGCCTCGGCGCCGATGCGGTCGCGAGTGTCGCTCCGGACGGCGAGCTGGTCGTCTACTCCGCCGCCACTCACAAGGTCTTCAGCATCGATGCTGCCCATTCCGATGTTGTGCAGCGCACGTCCGCAGCGAATTTCGGCGCGGCGCGTACCGGGATCACGATCACGTCGATCGCCGGGCGCTGGGTGCTCCTCGACGCGACCCGGCGCCGCATCCTGACCGAGAGCGGAACGCTCGACCTGTCGAAACGCATCCCGGCGGGTGGTCAGCCAGTGCTGCAGCAGGCCTCGACCTCCGGCACGAGCGTTCTCGTGTCCTACTCGAAGGGGCTGCTCGACGTGCCTCTCGGTGGGACCAACCCGAGTCTCATCCAGGGTGGCCGCTCCGGGGTCGCCGTCGCTCCGATGGTCTCCGGAACGTGCCGCTACGCAGCCTGGTCGGATGGCTCGGCCTGGCGCCAGTGCGACGGAACAGCTGCCGCAAATCTCACGCTCGACTCGATTTCGACCGGGTCGGCACGTCTTGCTTTCGTCGCCAACGGCGAGACCGTGGTGCTCAACGATCCACGAAGTGGCGGCACCTGGGCCGTGCAACACGACGGAGAGTACATCAACAACTGGTCCGATCTGATCTCGGTTCGAAAAGACCAACAGCAGATCCAGGACAACAACGAAGACACCCCGCCGCAGTATGAGAAGGCGGAGCTGCCACCGGTCGCAGTCGCTGACTCGTTCGGAGCCCGCCCGGGGCACACCACAGTGCTTCCGGTGCTGCTGAACGACTACGACCCGAATGGTGACGTGCTCGTCATCACGGGATTCACGCCCATCGACGCAAGAATCGGTCGCCTCGACCTGATCAACGCCGGCCAGCAGCTGCAGCTGACTCTCAGCCCGACGGCGATCGCGCCGGTGCATTTCGACTACACGATCTCGGATGGCCGAGGCGGCTCGGCCGGCGCCTCCGTCACCGTCGCAGTGAGACAGCCCTCGGAGAATTCGGCGCCGGTGCAGGTGCGGAAGACCAAGACCCTCGTCGTGCAGGGCGGGCGAGTGACGACGTCCGTTCTGGGGGACTGGGTCGATCCGGACGGCGATCCCTTCTATCTCGCGAGTGCGTCGACGGTCTCTCCCGATTCGGTCAGCTACAAGCCCGACGGCACCGTCGTCTTCTCCGAGGGTGCCACCTCCGGAACGCTTCGATCCGTCGCGCTCGTGGTATCCGATGGCCGCGCGGAGGGCACCGGGAGTCTCGCGGTGACGGTTAAACCGTCCGGGCAGTTACCGATCATCGCGGATCCGTTCCCCGTGCTCACCTATGCCGGCCAGCAGATCACGATCTCGCCGCTCAACCATGTTCGGGGCGGTAGCGGGCCTCTGCGACTCGCCAGTGTGCCGGCGAAGACGGGCGTGACGATCGAAGCGAGTCTCGAAGCCGGCACCTTCACGTTCACGAGTACGCAGGTGGGCACCCACTATCTGGACTATGTAGTCAATGATGGCAGCCAAACGGCGAACGGCGTGGTGAGGGTCGAGGTCGCGGCCCCGCCGGACGCGAACACGAAGCCGATCACGATTCCGAAGACGATCTTCGTCAAGACACTCAGCACAGACACCATCGACGTGGCCTCGACGGATTCCGACCCTGCGGGCGGCGTGCTGCTCGTCACCGGGATCTACAATCTCGCTGCCAATTCCGGTGTTCGGGCGGATGTCATCGACGAGGGCTCGATCAGGGTGACTCTCACCGCCCCGCTCGACAAGGGACCCGTGAGCTTCAACTATCGGATCACCAACGGACTCGCGAGCGCGGATGGCGTCGTGACGGTCGTGCAGATCCCGGCTCCGACGAAATACCAGCCGCCCATCGCGAACGACGACTTCGTCACCGTTCGCGTCGGCGACGCGATCAACATCCCGGTGCTCGCCAACGACACGCAACCCGATGGCGCCGCGCTCACGCTTAACCCCTTGCTCTCCACCACCCTCAAGGGCGACTCCGGCCTGCTCTTCGCCTCCGGCAACGTGCTGCGCTACCTCGCCCCGCACAAGACCGGCGATTTCACCGCTGTCTATGCCGTCTCCGGGCCGGACGGCCAGACCGCCCAGGCGCAGGTGAAGATCGCCGTGCGCGAGGCGAATGTCGCCACCAACAATCCGCCCGTTCCCCAGTCGGTCGTCGGGCGGGTCTTCGCCGGCGCGACCGTCCGTATCAAGATCCCGCTCATGGGGATCGACCCGGATGGCGACTCCGTACAGCTTCTCGGGCAGGAGACGAGTCCGCAGAAGGGCTCCGTCACGGCGACCGGTCCCGACTATTTCGACTACCTCGCCGGCGACTACTCCGCGGGAACAGACAGCTTCACCTATACGGTCGTCGATGCACTGGGCGCACGCGCGTCCGGTACCGTCCGGGTCGGGATCAGTCCGAAGATGGATGGCGCGCGGAATCCCGTCGCCGTCGAGGACGACGTGACGACCCGCCCGGGAGGAACCGTCTCGGTGCAGGTTCTGGCCAACGACTCCGATCCGGATGGCGGAACCCTCACGATCACCAAAGTGAAGCCGAACGGCAAGGACATCACAGCGAAGATCGTCGGTGACATCGTTCAGGTCACGCCGCCGAGAGCCCCCGGAGCCTATGGGGTGCTCTACACGATTGAGAACGGCTTCGGCGGGACGAGTTCCAACTTCATCAAGGTGATTGTCGACGCGAATGCGGCACGGGCGTATCCGCAGGTGAGCGATACGGTGCTGACCCTCACCGACATCCTCGGCCAGGACAGCATCGATGTGAACGTGCTCCGGTCGACCTTCTTCGCCGACGGTCCGCCATCAAGCCTGAAGGTCTCCCTGCTTCCCGGCTACTCCGACAGCTCGTCGGTGACCCCGAACAAGCGCATCAGGGTGAAGATCCAGCCGAAGAGCCAGATCATCCCGTTCGCCGTGACGAATCCGGATGACAGCCGAATCGTCTCGTATGCCTTCATCCGGGTTCCCGGGCTGAACGACGCCCTCCCGCAGCTGAACCTCAAGGCGCCGAACCTGAGCGTCGCGAGCGAATCGGAGCTTCGGATCGATCTCAACCAGTACGTGCTGGCGATCGGTGGAAAGCGGGTGCGTCTCACCGACACGACGAAGGTGCAGGCGACCCATGCCAACGGTGACACGCTGGTGGCGAACGACCACACGCTGCGATTCACGTCTGCCGACCGGTATTTCGGACCGGCATCGATCTCCTTCGAGGTGACGGATGGCGCATCGGCGACCGACCCGACCGGGCACATCGCGACACTCGTACTTCCGATCACGGTCACGGCGCGACAGAACCAACCCCCGACCTTCGTCGGTGGGGAGATCGACTTCGAGCCCGGCACGTCGCGCACCATCGATCTCTCGAAGCTCACCAACTACCCGCATCCGAAGGACGTCGGGGAACTCGCCTACACGGTGATCAGCCCGCTCCCGGTCGGCTTCAGCTACACGCTCACCGGGCAACAGCTCGTGCTGAAGGCGAACGACTCGGCGACGAAGGGAACGTCGACCGCGATACTGCTCTCCGTCCGGGACTCGCTCGCGACGGGACAGTCCGGCCGCATCCTGCTCAACGTCGTCGCATCCTCGCGCCCGCTCGCACAGCCGGCGCCCGACACCGTCGCCGTGCAGCGCGGCCAGACCGCGAGCGTCGACGTGCTCACGAACGACGAGGCGACGAATCCGTTCCCCGGATCCCCGCTCACTGTGGTCGCGATCCGCGGCATCGACGGCAATTCGCTCCCTGCCGGAGTCTCCGTGTCGCCGAGCTCCGACCGGTCGAGGCTCACCGTCTCGGTGTCGTCCGCGGCCGTGCCTGGCAGCATGACTCTGCAGTATCAGGAGGCCGACGCCACCAACGATCCGGATCGGTATGTCTATGGAACGGTGACGATCCTGGTTCAGGACAAGCCCGATCCGGTCACCGCCGTTGCGACGACATCGTTCGGAGATCGGCGCATCACCCTTCGCTGGACTCCCGGGGCAGATAACTACTCACCGATCACCGGCTATGACGTTCTCGAGGAGTCGGCATCGTCGGGCACCCTGAT
>JAYVNU010000192.1:0-4287 GCA_043758345.1 Lacisediminihabitans sp. | reverse complement strand
GAGCCGGGGTGGAGGCTATTGCGGCAGCTCGAAGGTGGACAAGTGCAGTGGTGAAAGTCGCTCCGACACGATGTTGTTGGCCTACGCGCTGCGGTTGGCCTACACGGTGCGGTTGGCCTCAGCGGCGCGGTTGGCGTCAGTTGTGCTGTTGGCGTCCGCCGCGCGCGCGGCGCGGCGGTCGGTCCGCCGCTCCTTCGCGCCCTCGACCAGGTAGTACAGCACCGGCAGAACGAGCAGCGTCAGGACCGTGGATGACACGAGCCCCCCGATTACGATGATCGCAAGCGGTTGCGAGATGAAGCCGCCATGACCGGTGAGGCCGATGCCGAGCGGAATCAGGGCACCAATCGTCGCGAGAGCCGTCATCAGGATCGGGCGGAGTCTGCGGGAAGCACCGTGGATGATCGCCTCGCCGACCTTGAGACCGCGCCGACGATACTGGTTGATCAGGTCGACGAGCACGATCGCGTTGGTGACGACGATTCCGACGAGCATCAGCACGCCGATGATGGATGCGACCCCGAGCGGAATCCCGGAGATCACCTGCAGCGCGATCGCCCCGGTCGCGGCGAACGGAACCGAGACCAGCAGGAGCAGCGGCTGGCGGAGGCTCTTGAACGTCGCGACCATGACGACGTACACGATCAGGATCGCGGCGAGCAGTGCGATACCGAGCTGCCCGAACGAGTCGCTCTGCTGAGAGGTGACACCACCGAGGGTCGCGGTCGCACTTGCCGGCAGCTTCACCTTCGCAACAGCCGCACTGACAACGGCCGACGCGCTCCCGGTGTTGTCGGTGCCCGGCACGACGGTGAGCGTCGCGCTGCGAAGACCCTTGATCGTCGTGACGCTCGACGGTCCGTCGACGGTTTTCACTGTCGCGATGTCGGACAGCGGAACGATGCCCTTCAGCGTCGGAATCGAGTATGCGTTCAACTCTGCGACCGTCAGTGGACGGGCCGAGTCATTCACATAGATCGAGAGGGTCTTCTGGTCGATGACGATGGTTCCGGTCGCACTCGGGTTCATCGCCTGGGTGACGATCCCGCCGACCTGAACCTCGCTGAGACCGTCCGCCGCGGCCTTCGCCCGGTCGATCTGCACCGCGATGTAGGGAAGCGACGCAGACAGATTGCTCGTTGCACCCGAGACCAGGCTGAGGTTCTTGACCTTCGCGATAATCGAATCCGAGGCCTTCCGGAGGTCGCCATCGCTGCCGGCCGTGATGTCGACCTCGATGTTGGTCGACGCGAACCCGCCCTGCGCGGCGGCCACCGCCAATTGACCCTTACCGGTGACCTGCTTGAGCTTCGCCGTGATCGTGCTCTGCAGCTTTGCCTGGTCGAAGTCGGGGTTCGTCGTAACCGAGAAGGTGGATGAGCCACCGCCCGAGAATGCCGCCCTGAGGGAGCTCCCGCCGGATCCGATCGTCAGGAGGACCGTCTTCACGCCGTTGATGCCGCGGAGAGTCGATTCGACCGTCTGGGCAGCAGAATCCTGCGCCGCAAGGCTCGTTCCGAGCGGGAGACTCTGGGTGACGGTCACGGTGTTCTGGCCGCTGTTGCCGATGAAGTTGGTCTTCAGCTGGCTAGCCAGCACTCCGCTACCGAAGAGGATGAGCACGGCGACGGCGAGCACGGCGAACGGCCGAAGCAGACCGCGAGTCGTCCAGCGGATGATCGGAAGGTACCCGCGCTGCAACCAGCTCGGCCGCTCGAGGTCGTCCTCGGCGAGAACGGTGTCGCTCGGGGAAGCGGACGAGGACGCGGCGGATGAAAGCGACGAGAACGCGGGTGCGGAAAACGCGGGCGAAGCGGACGACGGCGCGGGGAATGAAGCCCGGCTCTCCTCCGCGGGAGGCGGCGGAAGTTCGCCCGCCGGGTGCACCGTGAGTCCAGTGTGCTTGCTCGGTTTTTTGTTCGGCAGAAACCAGTACGCCAGCACGGGCACGATAGTCAGCGCGACGAACAGCGACGCGAGCAGCGCCATGGTGACGGTGAGCGCGAACGGACGGAACAGCTCCCCGGTCAAACCGCTCACGAAGAGCGCGATAGGAAGGAAGACCGCGACGGTCGTGATGGTGGATGCCGTGACCGCCGTCGCCACCTCGCGCACCGCCGTGAGGATGGCCGGCAGCTTCTCCTCGCCGAGCCCGATGTGACGTTTGATGTTCTCGATGACGACGATGGAGTCATCCACCACCCGTCCGATTGCGATCGTGAGCGCTGCGAGAGTGATGATGTTCAGCGAGTAGCCAGCCGTCTGCATTCCGATGAAGGTGATGAGCACCGAGACCGGGATCGAGATCGCGGTCACGAGGGTCGACCTGATCGAGAAGAGGAAGATCAGAATGACGAGGACCGCAAAGGCCAGCCCGATCAGGCCTTCGAAAGCGAGGCTGTCGATCGCCTGGGTGATCGACGGTGCCTGATCCGCGACGACCGTGAATTTCGTGTTTCCGCCGAGCTGCGCCTCGAGTTTAGGGATGTCCTGGCGCACGAGGTTCGACACGGTGACGGTGTTGCCGGCAGCGGCCTTCGTCACGTTGAGGGACACCGCCGCCTTGCCGTTCACCCGCGAGTAGCCGCTGGTCGGGTCATCCACGAGGGCGACGGTCGAGACATCGCCGATCGTCGGCGGTGTCGCCGCATGCGCTCCGAGCAGGGGGAGCGCGGCGATTTCGGCGATCGTCGTCAGCTTCGAACCGGATTGCACCGTCAGCGTCTTCGAGTTCTCGGTGATCGAGCCACTCGCCAGCAGCGTGCCGTTTGCACCGAGTGCGGACTTGATCGCTTGCGAGGTGAGGCCGTCGGTCCTCAGCTTGTCGGCATCCGGCGTGATCGCGACTCGCTCAGTCGCCGCCCCGAGCAGGCTGACGTCGCTGACGCCCGCCACCTGCTTCAGGTTCGTGACGGTGAGCGACGCGAGCTTCGAGGCGAGCGTGTGCTTGTCGAGGTCGCTCGTGACGGCGAGCTGGATGACCGGCAAGTCGCTGAGGCTGAAGGTGATGACCTGCGGCGTGATGGTGCTCGGCAGTGTCGTCTTGATGCGGTCGAGGGCGAGCTGCACCTTCTGCTCGGAGGTCGCGATATCCGTTCCGTAGGCGAACGATGCCGTGACAGTCGATGCGGAAGTGTTGGATGTCGCGGTCGTCGAGTCCAGGTTCTCGAGACCCTGCAGAGCGCTCTCGATCGGCGTACTGACATCGGTGTTGACGACGTCGGGCGAAGCTCCGGGGTACGACGTGACGATGTAGACGGACGGCAGCGAGAGCGATGGGATGAGCTCCTGCTTGAAGGCGGTCAGGGCGATGCCGCCGAAGACGGCGATGACGACCGTCAGGAGGGCGATCAGCGACCTGTTGCGGAGGCTGAAGACGGAGAACAAATGCACTGAGACTCCTGGAGCGACGGTGGGCGGGCGGTTTCGCACGACCTCGTGCCCTACCTAATCCTGCCAGCGCTGCCTGAGCGTCTGCATACTCCCCTTGGAGTACGTTATGGGGCCGCAGCCGGTCGAGCGAAGGCTGTCGCGTCGGTGGCGGTTCGGGCGCTGCAGCGTCCTCGGGCGATTTCGGGCGCTGCAGCGTCGTCGGTGACTTTCATCATTCAGGACTTCATGTGGCTGGAGTGGCAGAAAGTACAGGAGAAAACCTCAGGATGTGACATCCGCCCCACCTGTCCCGCAGTCTCCTGAATGATGAACGGGCGGGAGCGGCTCCAGCGCTGAGCTGCTCGCGCTTTCATCATTCAGGACTTCACGTGGCTGGAGTGGCAGAAAACGCGGGAGTAAACCTCAGGATGTGACATCCGCCCCACCTGTCCCATGCCCTCCTGAATAATGAAAGGGCCAGCGCACAGTTCGGAGCGGGCGGCGGGGAGCGGGCGGAGCGCCGAGCGAAGGCGCCCGCGCTCAGACGACCTCGGCCAGGAACGTCTCATCGAGCAGCCGACCGCGCGACAGCGTCGCCCAGGCCGCCGAGAGCGCGGCGACCGCGCGATCCGTCTCCTCGGCGCTGTAGCTGATCGGGATGCGCAGGAACCGCTCGAACGCACCGTCCAGTCCGAAGCGCGGCCCGGTGGCCAACAGGAGGCCCTCGCTTCGCGCGGCGAGCGTCAACTGCGAGCTGACCGGTGCGCCGAGGTTGATCCAGGCGGTCAGACCGCCGTCGATCCGCGGCATCCGCCAGTCGGGGAAGGCCTCGGCGAGACGTCGAGTGAGGTGATCCCGTCCCGACCGCAGTTGCTCGCTCCGGGTCTCGAGGATCGAGTCGTACTGCTCGAACAG